>JALTMR010000583.1 GCA_027001525.1 Gammaproteobacteria bacterium | reverse complement strand
CATCTGGCTCGGCAATGCGCCATTGGTGCAGCAGCAGGACGATGACTGGTGCGAACTCATCATCCACGACAAAACCGGCGGCGTCTCCCTGGTGCTGGAGACAAAACAGAGCCATTGGCTGGTGGAGGTACTGGCCCGCATCAGCGTCAAGTCCCAGCCCCGCCACACCCTGGCTGAAATTCAGACCGACTACGAAAACGCCGGCCTCCAGGACTTCGAATCGTTCTGGCACGACACACTGCATGCAGAACTGCACGAATCGGGGCTGCTGGTGCTTGCTTAGTCCAAGCAGGAGGGAAGAGAAAGCCGCGAAGCTCACTCCCCCACACGCGCCGGGTTCCACTGCACTTCGCCGGTGCGACCGGCGGCGCTCTGTTTCAGGTATGTGTTGGCTGCCGAGAAGCAGCCCGAGCCCATGAAGGCGGTGAAGTCCTTGCCCGATTTGGTGGCCCCCAGCGGGCTGGGGTGTGAGGTTTTGATGACGCAGTGTCGGCTGGTGTCCACCACGGCACAAACCTTGTGGGCGAAGCGCCCCCAGGCAAGGAAAACCACCCCCTCTTTGCGCTGGTTGATCTGCTGGATGCAGGTGTGGGTGAAGTTTAGCCAGCCCTGTTTGCTGTGGCTGTTGGCCTCGGCGGCCCGCACGGTCAGGGCGGCGTTTAACAGCAGTACACCCTGCCTGGCCCAGGCCTCCAGGTTGCCGGAGGCGGGTGTATCGATCCCCAGGTCACGGTTCAGCTCTTTGTAGATGTTGCGCAGGGAGGGCGGGATTTTGATGCCGTCGGGCACGCTGAAACTGAGCCCGTGGGCCTGGCCTTCGCCGTGGTAGGGGTCCTGACCGACGATGACGACTTTGATCTCGTCAAACGGGGTCTGCTGAAAGGCGTTGAACCAGTGCGTTTTGGGCGGGTAGATCACCGCCCCGCGCCTCTCTTCCGCCGCCAGAAAGTCGTGCAGTCTGAGCATGTAGTCCTGTGAAAACTCGTGCTCGAAATGGGCTTTCCAGGCGGGGTCGAGCTGTTCGGGAATGTGGATGGTCATTTATAAAACGACCAGCGCCGACAACAGGCCGATCAGGCCGCCAAACACGCCGCCCCACACCACGAGCCAGCCGAGGTGCTGTTTGATCATCTGCTGAACCATCTCTTTGACCAGTTGCGGGGTGAGCTCTTCCAGCCGGGCATCGATGATGTCGGCAACCTTGGCACGGATGTCGGCCATGACTTCGGGTTGGTCGATCTCCTCCTGCAACAGCTGGTTAAATGAGTCCTTGGTGGTGATCTCGACGATCGACTCTTTCATGCCGCTAATGAAGGGCTCCTTGAGCGGCGTGAGAGCATCGACACCACCAAGCATGTTCAACATGCCGCCAAAGGAGGAGTTCATAATGACTTCGATCAACTTGTCGAAAGCGGGTGAGAAGTCGACCTTTTCGATCACCGGGGCCAACTCCATCTTTGATCTGGCCGAACTGCCGGAGACAAACCGGTCGATGTTCTCCTGGCTAAAGAACTGCTCCATCATCAGGCGTTTAATGGCCGCCTTGAACTCTTCAAAGCGCGCCGGAATCACCCCGGAGCCCACCAGGCCGGGGACTTTCTCAAACAGCATGTGAACGGCAAGCCAGTTGGTGAGCGCGCCGGACAGGGCAAACAGCCCCACCATCATCGCCAGTTCATTTTGCAGACCCCAGCCCAGCGCCAACACGGCGGTGGCGATCAGGTTGGTCAGGATACTTTTGTTCATCGCTCTATCACCTCTTCAACAACTGCCCCGGCCGCGCGAGTGCCTGCGCTCAGCGCTGTTTTGGCGGCGGCCCTGGGTGGAAATATCGATTATCGGGGAGAAAAACCCGGGCCATTGTACCCGAGTCGATTTATATCGAGGTACGGGCGATGAACCGGGCGCTGAAGAAGCTCACCAGCACAGAGGCGATGGCGGAGAGGATAAAAACGCTGATGACCTTGTCCCCCTCGCCCAGCAGGCCAAACTCCTCGGCGATGAGCACACCGAAGGTGATAAAGGCGACGCCTGCCGTGACGCAGCCGGAGACAACAAAGGTGACGATGGTGCTTTTTCTGACGGGTATGCCGGCCAGTTTCAGAAGAGATGCCCCGAGCCCTCCGTAAAGCAACAGCATCAACACAATGAATATGAATTTCACAGCAGCCCTCCCCTTCTCAAATTGGCCTCCAGCCGGTGGTTTGTTCGTTACAGCAGCTCGGTGTTGTCTCTCGACGCGCTATGGAAAATGGCGATCAATGAGTAGCGATGAAACTCGCTGCTGGTGGTGAGGTAGTCCCGAACGAAGTATTTGATGTTGTCGCGATGCGCTGCCTCTGTCATCGCCCCGTCGCTGTGGAGACACTCCACCAGGCCGGAGAGGGTGAGCTTAACGATGTTGGCGGCGTCGTTCTGCTTCTGATCGTCAGTGACCACGATGGTGAGGGTTGCGGCGCTGGCATCCCACTCAAACAGAAAATAGCGTGATTCGTCTTTTACGTTGTCTGACAACAGGCTGACTGCCCTGTCCATGGTCTGACCCAGAGCCTGCCTTATCTCCTCGTCTGCCGTGGCCGGGCAATCGGCCAGACTGACCAGCATGGGGTTGGCGCTTTTCTGTTCCAGTTCTTTCCAATTCAGTTTCATCTTGTCACTCTTGCATCAGTTAATACAGAACGGCCGGCAGTGGCCGGAGAGGGATAATCGAACACAAAAAAAACACCCTCGGCCGAGGGTGTTTTGAATAGCGTGCCTCAACAACGGGGAGAAGATCAACCCCGCGAGAAGGCCTCTTGCAGGCGTTGCTGAACATTGACTCTCAGCGCCGACAGGCAGGCCTTCACGCCGAGCTGTTTGAGCCTGCTGATATCTTCCTTGACCTCGCGCCTGGCTCTTTCCATTTGCTGGTGGTGGTAATCGGTCTGGGGCAGCACGCCCACCTGGGGCATCTCCGCCAGACCCGACTCACGGGCATGCTCCTGAAAGCCCTGGTTACGCCAGAAAAAGGCACCCGGCATGGTGGTGGGGATCACCAGCACATAGAACAGCGCGCGCCCCACCAGCGAGGTAGCGATGATCAGCGCACCCACCAGGGTCCAGGCCAGTAATCCTGGCAAACCGTCCAGCCCCACCAAGCCCAGCAAAGCGACCAACGTGATGGAAACAGCCAGCCCGACGTTGCGGCTATAGTAGGTGTTACCGAAAACGGTCCGCTGCTGGATGTGGGCTGCGGCACCCTCTCCCCCGGCTTTGTCCAGATCACGACTGTGGGCCAGCAGGCCGACACTCTCCAGCACCAGACCCAGGGTCATGGGCACCGCAAGCACCGTCAGCAAGGGAGCGAAACTCTCGCCCTGCGCTGCCAGGCCAACCGCAAAGACCAGCCCCACCAGCAACGAGCCCAGCGTCAGGGTGCTGCCGAAGAAGCTGGTCAATACCTGCCAGTGGTTCCAGAACGGCCGCGCCTGAATGCGATAGATTTTATGCATGGCGTAGATGAACACCGGCCCTGAGACCAGCGCGCCCACGCCGCATACGTACTTCAACCCTTCGCTGAACCCCGGATGCAGAAACGGCAGACTGAAAAAGCTGAAGAAGACATACCCCATAAAGAGGGTAAAAAACACCGCCAGGGAGGCCACTTCACGGCTGACGGGGGAGTACTTCAGGTTATTGAAAGCGCGGTAGAAACGGTGCGGCTTGCCCAGGTGCATGGTGGAGATCACCAGCGCAAACCCTTGCAACGCCACCATCAACAGCAGCAATACACCGACGGTCACCGGGTTATTGTCGGCTGAAAGCAGATCCAGCCCCAACAGCGGCCCGAGAAACAGCAGGGCAAACGCCCCCACCACCCCCTGAGAGATCAGGGTAAACAGCACCAGCGGGTCTTCGCGCGAGCGCAGCTTGGGTAGATTCCACTCACGCGGCGTATCTTTTAACGCCGCCTTGGGTTTGTATTCGCCCTCCCCCTGTTCGTCGCGCTGGTAGCGCAGCGGCATGGTGTCGGTACGCGTCATCTCTCTGGGCAGGGTTTTCACCTGCTGAAAGCGGATGTTCGGGTTGGTGATCTCCGGTGACGGAAAGCCGGGGATTTTTGTCTTCGCCTGCTCGCGATTTTCCGGGGTGGTTTCGATCAGACCGAAATCGAGCGCGCCGCCCAGACAGGCCGAGGCGCAGGCGGGCTTCAAACCGACTTCCAGCCGATCGACACACATATTACATTTCGACACCTGGCCCTGAACCGGGTCAAGCTGCGGCGCGTTATAGGGGCAGACCCAGGTGCAGTAACCGCAACCAAAGCAGATTTCGGGGTCCTGCAACACCGCGCCGTATTCAGCGAATTTGGTGTACGCCCGGGTGGGGCAGCCTTTGAGGCAAACCGGGTCATCGCAATGGTTACAGGCCATGGAGATGTTCATGCGCTTATAGGCGGGGTAACTCCCCCCTTCCACGTACCCCACGGAGCGAAAGCTGATGTGCGCCGGCAGCTGGTTCTTCTCGCTACAGGCCGCTTCGCAGGCGTGACAGCCGATGCAGTTATCAGCGGTAAAATGAAAACCGTGCTGCTTGTAGCGATTGGGATTATCGCCCACACCGCTGTCGCCATTGATATTCAGGCTCTGGCCCGCCAGCGCATCACTCTCATCCACCAACTGAATCTCTTTGCCATATTGGTTTTTCTGCGGCGTTTCAACATTGGGGATGAAGGCGTATTCGGGTTCGTCTTTTCTTACTTCGAACATTGTGTTGTCCCATCAAAAAAGCATTGTATCGCGCGGTGGGTTATGGCCCCACCCGGCATCTGCTTGATCCACTTAAAAGCGGATCGATTTAAAAGGTTCTCGCCGCCCTGTTCACCACAGCGGCGGCCTCTTGCTGTGCGACCGCCTCCACACGTATGGCGCACTGTTTAAAGGCGGGCTGACGTGAGTGCGGATCGAGCAGGCCCAGGCTGACGCGGTTGACGCATTCGTGAAAGTGAAACGGAATAAAAACCATATTGCGCGGCACCCGCTGGGTCAGCTGCACCAGCACCACCGCATCACCCCGGCGCGAAGCCAGACGAGCGTAGCTCATATGCTCGATGCCCAACTCTTTGGCCGCATCGGGGTTCATCTCCATATAGGGCGTGGGGCTGAACTTGTTCTGGTTGCCGATTTTTCCTGTCCGGGTACGGGTGTGAAAATGTTCCACCACGCGGCCGCTGTTGAGCCAGAAGGGGTAGTCCTCATCAGGTATTTCGTTGTTATCGATAAACGGCAGCGGAATCAGTTTGGCCTTGCCGTCGGCGTGGTTAAATTTGCCGTCGCTGTATACGCGGGGGCTGCCTGTTTCGGCATCCTCCGTCATGGGCCACTGAATACCGCGCTGCTGCTCGATCTTTTCGTGATCCATGCCGGAGATATCGAGGAAACGCCCCTTGGAGAGTTCGCGCATCTCATCAAACACTTCAGACGCAGTCTCCGGGAATTTGATCTTCTGACCGTTTTCAAACCGCCTGGCCATCTGATTGAAAATCCACAGATCAGGTTTTGATTCCCCCGGTGGGTCGATGACGTTGGAGATCAAGTTAACGCGCCGCTCGGTGTTGGTCATCACTCCGTTTTTCTCCGCCCACAACCCCGTTGGAAAGTAAACGTGGGAGTACTCATTGGTCTCCACATCCGCATAGGCATCCTGCACAACAAGGAACTCCAGACGCTCCAGCGTTTTACGAATACGCGCCGTATTCGGCATCGACGTCATGGGGTTGGTGCCGATGAGCCACAAGCCTTTAATTTGCCCCGTCTCGATGGCGGGGAAAATATCGGTCTGGGCCATGCCGCGTTTCTTGGGAAAGAATTCCGGGTCGATGCCCCAGAAGCTGGCAATCTCTTCCCGGTCCTGCTCTTTTTCCAGCAGACGATAGCCGGGCAGCCCGGAACAGGAAGACCACTCCCGCGTCCCCATGGCGTTGCACTGGCCGGTGATGGAGAGGCTGGTGCCGCCGGGTTTGCCGATGTTGCCGGTGATCAGATTCAAGCTGTTGATGCCCACCACGCCGTCGGAGCCGTGGGTGGACTGGTTGATGCCCATGGTCCAGATGCTCATGGCGGCGTTGGCCTTGGCGTAGAGACGGGCGACGTTGCGGATGGTGTCTTCATCGATGCCGCAGATTTTCGAGGCGGTCACCGGGTCGTACTGTTTGACCAGATCGCTAAAGGCATCAAAGTCCGAGCAGTTGGCTTTAATGTAATCCCGGTCTTCCAGACCTTCAGCCAGAATCACATGGGCCAGAGCGTTCAGCAGCACCACATCGGTGCCCGGTGTAATGGGCAGGTGCATGTCGGCGAACTGAGCCAGCATGGTGACACGGGGATCCACCACAATAAGCGGAAATTTGCGCTTCTCACGCGCTTCACGCATACGCCAGTAGATGATGGGGTGTTGCTCCGGCAGGTTGGAACCCCAGGCAATCAGGCAATCCGTGTGGTTGAAATCGTCATAGCAACCCGGCGGACCGTCAGAACCAAAGGAGCGTTTATAACCCGACACCGCCGAGGCCATGCAGAGCGTGGTATTGCCGTCGTAGTTGTTGGTGCCGATGCAGCCGCGGGCCAGTTTGCCCAGGGTGTAGAACTCTTCGGTGAGGATCTGGCCGGTGGAGACGATGGCGAAACTGTCGCGACCGTAAGTCGCCTGAATGCGCTTGATTTCAGCGGCGGTTTTATCCAGCGTCTCGTCCCAGCTGGTTTCGCGAAAATCGTCAAAAATTTTCTCCCGAATCAGCGGCTTGTTGCCGCGCCCCGCCGAGTGGAACAGCTCGTGCTCAAAAATGCCCTTGATGCACAGCTTGCCGCGATTCACGTCGGCGCCGCCCACCCCGCGCCCGGTGACCGCCTCACCCTTGTGGTTCAAGCCCACCTCGATGGAGCAACCCGTGGAGCAGTAGCCGCAAGTGGTGTATTTCCACTCCACCACATCGTGAGCGGGCAGTTTGATGGGGTTCTTTTTTGCGCGACCGAAGAGCATCTTCTGTTTCCCTCTATATCGACAAGAAAATCTGGCCGCCCTCGACCTTCACTTCGTAGCGCCCGGCACAGCCTTCATCCGGGGCCTTGGCTTCGCCACTTTCGAGATCGATATTCCAGTTGTGCAGCGGGCAGGTCACCACATGACCGTGGACAATGCCTTGCGACAGCGGGCCGTCTTTATGCGGGCATCGATCACGCAGCGCAAAAACGCTGTCGTCGGCGGTGCGAAAGACGGCGATATCGCCTTTGGCCGTCTCCACTACCCGGGCACCCAGTTTGGGAATCTCTTCAACCTTGCCTATCTCAATCCAATTACTCATAGCCAGACCTCAATCTCAATGTGGGGTGGGTGACGCTTTGCGGGGAACCCACCAGGCACCGCTATGCGGTAGACCCTGTTTTTAACGGTATGCCTTTCGGCACGGATGGGCGGGTGGCGGCTGCCGCCTGACCCGCCCGGCGTTTATCAGTTGATTTTCTTGATGGGGATGTAGCTGTCGCTCCGTTCTTCGATCTCTTTCGCCCAGGGGTCGAACTTGAAGACCTCTTGCGACTCCATAAAACGCTGATTCAGCGCCTTGCGATTCGCTTCATCCTCTACCACGTTCTCCTTGATATGGCTCAGACCAACGCGCTCGATCCACGGTGCGGTACGCTCCAGGTAGTGCGCCTCTTCACGGTAGAGCTGCATGAAGGCACCACAGTACTCCCGGGCCTCCTCTTCGGTGGCCACACGGGCCAGCAGATCCGTGGCGCGGACGTGGATACCGCCGTTACCGCCGACGTGAAGTTCATAACCCGAGTCAACACAGACCACGCCGAAATCCTTGATGGTCGCTTCGGCGCAGTTACGCGGGCAGCCGGATACGGCAATTTTGAATTTATGCGGCGTCTGCGAGCCCCAGGTCATCTCTTCAAGCTGAATGCCCAGGCCGGTGGAGTCTTGCGTGCCAAAACGGCACCACTCGGAGCCGACACAGGTCTTCACCGTCCGCAGCGATTTGCCGTAAGCGTGGCCGGAGACCATGCCGGCGCTGTTCAGGTCACCCCAGATCGCGGGCAGGTCCTCTTTTTTGATGCCGAACAGATCGATACGCTGGCCGCCGGTGACTTTCACCATTTTGGCGTCGTACTTCTCTGCCGCATCGGCAATGGCGCGCAGCTCGTCGGGCGTGGTGACGCCACCCCACATGCGCGGCACCACGGAGTAGGTGCCATCTTTCTGGATGTTGGCGTGGGCTCGTTCGTTGATAAAACGCGATTGCGGATCGTCCTGCGACTCGTTGGGCCAGGCGGCCAGCACGTAGAAGTTCAACGCCGGACGACAGGAGGCACAGCCATCGGGGTTGCTCCACTCCAGCGCTTCGCGCACGGCACTGATCGAAGTGAGCTTCTGCTCCTTGATGGCGGCACGCACTTCGTCGTGAGTGTGCTCGGTACAACCGCACATGGGGTGTTTTTTCGGCGTGTCAGAATAGTCGCCCACGGTGGAGGCGAGAATCTGCTCCACCAGGCCGGTACAGGAGCCACACGAAGCGGCCGCCTTGGTGTGCAGTTTCACCTCATCCAGCGTAAACAGGCCCTTGTCAGTAATGGCCTTGACGATGTCGCCTTTGCAGACGCCATTACAACCGCACAC
>JALTMR010000582.1 GCA_027001525.1 Gammaproteobacteria bacterium | reverse complement strand
GTCTCAAGACCACACCATGAGTCGCACACGCGAGCAACAAATCCTTCCCTCCATCACGACACGCCCTTTTCAAATCCCTCAGGTTTGGCTGAAATCAACCGCTAACCTGAATCAGACACGGTCTAATTCTAATAACCATGTATTTATATATGTTTTACACCCTATCCGTTTTACAACGTAAAACAAGCACCGTCCGACGAGCGTATTGCCTATCGGCATTCAAAGTTAAAAATTAAGCACAACTACCTACCCCTCCGGCACTCCCCGAACAAACCGGCGGTGAAGTAGACGCCGAAAGCACTTCATTTAGGCCGCCCTGTGACCGATAGATTGAGAGACGATCAACACACCCCGACAAACAGCACCACGGAACAACATCAACGGAAGGTGGGAGAGATGGAAAAATCTGCCCTCATTCAGAAACTGAATGAACTGAAACAGAAGCAGAAGATGATTGAGAGCGCCTGGAAGAAGGCGGGCAACCGCGAGCTGCTGCAATTTTTTGTCGAGATCATGCCCAAAGTGGTGGCGGCGGAGCGGTGCAGCATCTTCATCCACGACCCCATCGACGACAATTTGTGGGTCCAGTGCGGCACCGGGGTGGATGAGCGCCAGATCAGCGTGCCGCAGGCGGGCTCGGTCATTGGTCGCGCCATCGAGAGCCGCAAGCCGGTGTTCGAGAAAAACATGCACATGCACATGGGGCCCCACGACACGGTAGCGCTCAAGACCGGTTACGTCACCTACAACGCGCTGTGTGTGCCCGTTTTTGGCGTCACCACGGACAAGGTCACCGGCGCCATCCAGGTCGTGAACAAACGTCGTGCGGACGAGTTCAACGAAGCGGACCTGGCCGTGCTGAAAAAGCTGGCTTTCCACATCCAGATGCACATCGAGAATATCTACCTGCGTCAGGAGCTGTCGAAGATCTCCGTTGAGATGGGCAAAAAAGTAGCCCACCTGGAGCGCCAGCTGATCAAAATGGGTGGTCGCTAGAGGCCCAAGGGGAGCCCGGAACAAGGCAGCGTAGCGAAATAACAGACTCTGCCCACGCCCGCCCACTGGTCGCTACTGACTCTCCCCCTGAAACTGATTCCTGCCCTGACGCTTGGCCCGGTACAGGCCCTCGTCGGCGCGCACGTAGACGGCGTCTGCGGTGTCCCCGGCCGCGAACTGGGCGATACCACCCGAGATGGTGATGGGCACCGGCTTGCCTTTGTAGGCAAACTCGCAACTTTCGATTCCCCGGCGCAGTTTTTCCGCCACCAGACTGGCCCCTTCCAGGTCGGTCTCGGGCAACAGCAAGACAAACTCCTCACCGCCGATGCGGGCCATGAAATCCGAGGCCCGCACATGTTGGCGCAGCGCCTGGACTATGGCCTTGAGGGCCCTGTCTCCCGCCTTGTGGCCGAAGGTATCGTTGATCTGCTTGAAGTGATCGATATCCATCAACACAAGGCTCAGCGGATTCTGGTGGCGCTGCCAGCGGGCGAACTCCTGGGCGATGCGCTGATCGTATGCCAGGCGGTTCGGGGCCCCGGTCAGCGGATCGGTCAGGGCGTTGGTGCGCTCGATTTCCAGGCGCTTTTTAAGGTGCTCGCTCTCCTCCTCCATCGCCTTGATGCGACGGGTCATCCGCTGCAACTGCTGCTCCAGTTCCGCCTGGTGACTGTCTTCCAGTGAACGCTGTTCGGAGAGGTGGTTGCGGATGCTGTCGAGGCTGCCCTGAATCTCCACCTTGATCTGCTCCAGCTCAGAGGCTGATTGCACGACGTTCTCGATGTCAGTGACCTGGGCATTGACCATCTCATTGAGTTGCCGACCACTCTCCAGCGAGGCCCGGCGTTGCGTCTCAGCCCCCTCGATCATGGCGTCGAGATCAAACAGACGCCGGGTGAGCTGTTGCAGAAACTCCTCCAGCTCCTCCTTCTCGGCCTCCAGCCCCTTGCGCATATCCACAACCAGTGTCACGAGTTCCATGGTGAAGGGTTTGACCTGATCGATTTCGATACCCTCTTCCAGATGCGATTTCAGCGTCTGGACGCGCTCGGAGAATTCGCTGGGAAAGGTCAGAAATTCAAGCACATCGACAAAAACCCCCTCCAGCAAATGCAGCTCATCCACCGATGAGGGGCGGTGCTCACG
>JALTMR010000581.1 GCA_027001525.1 Gammaproteobacteria bacterium | reverse complement strand
GCCGCCCGGCTGGTCAGATACCTCGACGACTAATATCGTCCTACCCAGAGCCTGAACAAGCAAAAGGGGCCGCTGGCCCCTTTTTATCGATCCTCTGACTCAGACCTCGCTCACGCAGGGCGATAACCCAGGTTCGGTGCCAGCCAGTACTCCGCCGTGGCGGTATCCATCCCCTTGCGCCTGGCGTAATCGTCCACCTGGTCCTTGTTGATCTTGCCCACGGCAAAGTAGGCCGCCTCGGGGTGGCCGTAGTAGACACCGCTGACCGCCGCTGTGGGCACCATGGCCTTGGCCTCGGTGAGCCAGATGCCGGTGCTGGCCTCGACATCCATCAGCGCCCAGATAGCATCTTTTTCGGTGTGATCCGGGCAGGCCGGATAACCCGCTGCCGGCCGGATCCCCTGATAGCGCTCCTTCACCAGATCCGCTTTGCTTAGCGACTCATCGGCGGCATAGCCCCAAAACTCCGTACGCACCCGCCGGTGCATTACCTCGGCAAAGGCCTCCGCCAAACGGTCAGCCAATGCCTTGAGCATAATGGCGCTGTAGTCGTCATGATTTTTCTCGTACTCGGCCACCCGTTCATCGATGCCGATGCCCGCCGTCACGGCAAAGGCACCGATGTAATCGGCCTGCCCTTTGGGGGCAACAAAATCGCTCAGACAGCGGTTCGCTTTGCCCTTGGGCTTCTCCTGCTGCTGACGCAGATTGTGGAAGACATTGATAACTTCGCTGCGGGACTCATCCTGATAAATCTCAATATCATCGCCCTCGCTGTTCGCCGGATAGAGACCAATCACCGCCCTGGCCCTCAGCCAGCACTCATCAACAATTTGCGTCAACATCGTCTGGGCATCAGCGAACAGCTTCCTCGCCTCGTCACCTTTTTCCGCATCATCAAAAATCTTGGGGTAGGAGCCTTTCAACTCCCAACTGTGAAAAAAGGGCGTCCAGTCGATGTAGTCCACTAACTCTGAGAGGGGATAATCTTCAAATACCTTGGTGCCGAGAAAGCTCGGGACAGTGGCTTCATAGGCCGCCCAGTCGATCTTTGGCTTGTTGGCCCGGGCCTGTTCCAGTGTTAGCCATTTGGTCTCTTTCTGGCGCGAGGCGTGACGCTGACGAACGCCTTCATAATCGGCATTCAAATCGGCCACAAACTGCGCGGTCAACTCGGGGGAGATCAGGCTCTGGGCCACACCCACCGCACGAGAGGCATCTTTCACCCAAACGATGGCATGGTCATACTCCGGCGCAATTTTCACCGCCGTGTGAGCCTTTGATGTGGTGGCACCACCGATCATCACAGGCGTTGCCATGCCCAGCCGCTTCATCTCTTTGGCGATGTGGGTCATCTCTTCAAGCGAGGGCGTGATCAGACCCGACAGGCCAATCACATCAACGTTGTGCTTTTTGGCCTCTTCCAGAATAGTGGCCGTCGGCACCATGACACCGATATCGATCACCTCGAAGTTATTGCACTGCAACACCACGCCGACGATATTTTTGCCGATGTCGTGCACATCTCCCTTGACTGTCGCCATCAGGATTTTGCCGTTGCTCTGCGTCGCCCCGTCGGCCTTCTCCGCTTCAATATAGGGGATCAGATGGGCCACCGCTTTTTTCATGACGCGGGCCGATTTCACCACTTGTGGCAGGAACATTTTTCCGGCACCGAAGAGATCACCCACGATGTTCATGCCGCTCATCAACGGGCCTTCGATGACGTGGATAGGCCGCTCAACCGATTGCCGCGCCTCTTCGGTATCCTCCACCACAAAGGTGTCGATCCCTTTAACCATGGCGTGAGCGATGCGCTCTTCCACCGGCCAGCTGCGCCACGCCAGATCCTCTTTTTTAGCCACGGCGCCGTCACCGCGGTAGTTGTCGGCAATCTCCAGCAGCCGGTCAGTGGCATCGTCGCGGCGATTGAGGATGACATCCTCAACCCGCTCACGCAGCTCAGCGGGCAGGTCGTCATAAACCGCCAGTTGGGCCGCGTTGACGATGCCCATATCCATCCCCGCCTTGATGGCGTGGTAGAGAAAAACAGCGTGAATCGCCTCACGCACCGGATTATTGCCACGAAAGGAGAACGAAACATTGGAGACACCGCCCGAGATTTTGGCGTAGGGCAGGTTTTCCT
>JALTMR010000580.1 GCA_027001525.1 Gammaproteobacteria bacterium | reverse complement strand
GGCTACGACCACAAAAAGATGGGCATTACCGCGCGCGGGGCGTGGGAGTCGGTCAAACTCCACTTCCGCGAACTGGGGCTGGACACCCAGACACAACCCTTTAGCGTCGTCGGTATCGGTGACATGGCGGGCGACGTCTTTGGCAACGGCATGTTGCTGTCGCGCCAGATCAAGCTGGTGGCCGCCTTCAACCACATGCACATTTTCATCGACCCGGAGCCCGACCCTGAAACCAGCTTTGTGGAACGCCAACGTCTGTTCAATCTGCCCCGCTCCGCCTGGAGTGACTACGACAAGGCGCTCATCTCCAAAGGCGGCGGCGTCTACTCCCGCCGCGCCAAATCCATCAGCCTGAGCGAAGAGGCTCGCAACGTGCTGGGCACCGAAGCCAGCAAACTCACCCCCAATGAGCTGATCAACACCATTCTCAAAGCCCCGGTCGATCTGCTTTGGAATGGCGGCATCGGCACCTACGTCAAATCAGCGACGGAACAGCACAGCGATGTCGGCGACCGCGCCAACGACGGGGTGCGGGTGGATGGCCAGGCACTGCGCTGCAAAGTGGTGGGTGAAGGGGGCAATCTGGGCTTTACCCAACTGGGGCGTATCGAGTACGCCTTTCAGGGCGGGCTGATTAACACCGATGCCATCGACAACTCCGGCGGTGTGGATTGTTCCGACCATGAGGTCAACATCAAGATATTGCTCGACCAGGTGGTGGCCAACGGTGACATGACGCTGAAGCAGCGCAACACGCTGCTGGCGGAGATGACCGATGAAGTCGCCCGCCTGGTGCTGGACCACAACTACCTGCAGGCCCAGGCCATCAGCATCGCCGCCCTTCAGGCACCGTTTCTGCTCAGCGACCATAGCCGCTTTATTCGCCGTCTGGAAAAAGAGGGCCGCCTCCACCGCAAACTGGAGTTTTTGCCTGATGATGAAACCATCAGCGAACGCGAAGCAAAGGAGGAAGGGCTGTCACGACCCGAGATCGCGGTGGTCATCGCCTACAGCAAGATCCGCCTGTTTGAGGAGTTGATGGCCTCCGATGTCACCCGCGACCCCTATCTGTCGCAAGAGCTGATCAGCTACTTCCCGCAACCCATTCAGGCACAGTTCACCGAGCAGATGCAGCAACACCCGCTGATGAACGACATTATCGCCACCCAGATCACCAATAGCCTGGTCAACCGCATGGGCGGCAGTTTCTGGACTCGTACCCAGGAGACCACCGGCGATCACGCTGCCGACATCGCCCGCGCCTACACCGTGGCACGAGAGGTGTTTGATATTCAGCCACTGTGGCAGGCCATCGAGGCGCTGGACAATCAGGTCAACGCCGAGATACAGCTCACCATGCAGATCGAAACCCGTCGTCTGCTCGACCGTGCCACCCTCTGGTTTCTGCGCAACCGTCGGCCACCGATCTCCATTGCCGAGACCATCAAACAGTTCAAGGCCACCACTGAACTCATCGCACAACAACTCACCCGACTGTTACAGGGGGACAATCGCCAGGCACTGCGCCAACGCATGCAGCCGTTTACCCGGGCGGGCGTCAAGCGACGCATGGCCCTGCACATCGCCGGGCTGGAGACGTGGTACTCATCGCTGGATATCACCGAAGTGGCCAGCAACACTCAGACTGACATACTGCGCGTAGCCGAAATGCACTTTGCCCTCTACGCCAGGCTGGACCTCCACTGGCTGGCCGAACAGATCAAACAACTGCCTCGCCTCAACCCCTGGCAGCGCAAGGCGCGCACCGGCCTGTTAGGTGAACTCAACAGCGAGCTGCGTGCCCTGACGACCCAGGTACTGACCAACACGGACAGCGATCAGGACAGCGACACCCGCATCAACAGCTGGCTGGCGCGCAACCGCCTGGGTATCGACCACTGCCATCACGTATTTTCTGAAATTAAAACTGGTGGCAAGGCGGAGCTGGCCATGCTGACTGTTGCCATGCGAGAACTCCGGGCATTGAACCAGGCAACGGAGCATGGGGGGTAGGGATAGAGAGGTAAGAGAGGTAGAAGTAGAAAAAACAGACGTGATGGCTGCTCAAACAAGAAAACCCCGAATATCGGGGTTTTTAACAGGTCAGACGACCAAATAACTAGCCACCGATTCGGGGCTGATACTTGTCTTC
>JALTMR010000579.1 GCA_027001525.1 Gammaproteobacteria bacterium | reverse complement strand
CCGCGACCGCCCCTCCGCCGGTGGTTGGCGGAGACCCGGGACGCTAGGCGTATGTGGGCGGCCGGGGGGCCGTTGAGTGGGGGGGGGGTGTTCAGCCTGGTGTGCCTGTGGGGATGGCGCCGGCTTCGTCATTGGCGGCACGGCACCTGCGTTTGTGGTGCCAGCCTGCTAAAATGGCGAACATAATCAGTCTGAATGCGGGAATATAAGCAATGAAGTGCACGGTCTATCGCAGTAACAAGAAAGAACTGACCTACCTCTACCTGCCCGTCGAGCACGAGGATTTTGCTCAGGTGCCGGATGAGTTGCTCAAGATGGTTCAACCGCTGGAGCAGGTTCTGGAATTTGATTTAACGCCGGGACGCAAGCTGGCCAGCGAAGACCCGGAAGCGGTGTTGGCGCAGTTAAAGAGCCAGGGCTGGTATCTGCAAATCGCCAACGAACACTATCGCCACAACGTGTCGTAGCGTCGCCACTGTTTGACGTGCGGGCTCAGCGCCCTCGCTGGGGGGCTGGGCCCTTTTTGATTTCCACAGAACAATAATAATACGTGGCGGACGCTAGATGACTTCTCGGGAGCCTTTCTCCCATCCTGAGCCGGTGAGTTGCGTACGGTTCGGGTTGTGTGTGGTATTGGCCGGTGCGGTGTTGCTGGCCCTTTTCTCCTCTTTTGCGAAGGCTGCCACGTTTGATCCTGAATTAACGTGGAAAACCCTTAAAAGCAGGCACTTTAACGTTCACTATCACGATGGTGAGGCTGCACTGGCGCAGCAGTCGCTGACCATTGCCGAGGCGGTGCACGCGGAGCTGAGCCCGGTTTTCGACTGGGTGCCCGAGGTGCCTACCGATATTGTGCTGAGCGACAGCGCTGATCTGGCCAATGGTTTTGCCTCTCCAGTGCCGTATAACCGCATCGTTCTCTATGTGACCGCACCGCATCGGATCAGCGATCACGGTAACTGGTTGCAGAACCTCATTACCCACGAATACACCCATATCCTCCATCTGGACAAAGCCGCCGGCGCACCACGAGGTCTGCGCCGGCTGTTTGGACGCCATCCCCTGCTGTTTCCCAATCTGATGCAGCCTACCTGGGCGATCGAGGGGCTGGCGACCTACTTCGAAACCAGTGTGTCGGGGGGCTATGGTCGTGGTCAAAGCAGCGAATTCGATATGCTGATGCGGATGGAGGTGGCGGGAGGGCTCAAGCCCCTGCGTCAGATCAACCAGCGGGTAATCAGCTGGCCGGCGGGCAAGGTGCCCTATCTCTATGGCGTGGAGTTTTACAAGTTTGTTGTCCAGCACTATGGCGAAGAGACGATGATGCGCTGGATCGCCACATACAGCGACAACCTGGTTCCTCTGCGCCTCAACAGCACGGTCCACGAGGTCTTCGGGGTCGATCTGCCCGTGCTCTACGACCAGTTTGAGCGCCACCTGGAGGAAAAACACCATCAGCGCCTTGCCGCCATTCGCCAGCGCGGTGTGGTTGCTGGCGAGCGGGTGACCCGGCAGGGCTATGCCTCCGGTTATCCGCGGGTGGCGTCTGATGGCTCGCTTTACTACATCGAAGGTGATGGCTATGAGCGTAGCTACCTTGCGGTGCGGCGGCAGGGACAGTCCGACAGTCGGAAGTTGATGGAGGTCAATGCCGTGTCGGGCATCGATGTGCACGACAAGGCGGGCGTTGTGGTGAGCCAGCTGGAGTTGTGTGACAACGTGTCGGCCTACCACGATCTTTACCATGTTGACCCCGCTTCTGGTCAAGTGACTAGGTTGACCCGCTGTGGTCGCTATCGCTCACCCGCCTGGTCACCGGCCGGCGACCGTATTGCCGCTGTCAGAAACGATCTGGGCAGCTCCAGTCTGGTGATTCTCAACGCTGCGGGGACGGAGCTGGAGGTACTTTGGTCCGCCGACCACGGGGAGGTGGTGCTGGATCTGGATTGGTCGCCCGGGGGAGAGCACCTGATTGCCTCGGTCTGGCGCGCCCAGGGCGGCTGGAACCTGGAGGAGTTTTCCCTGGGGTCGCTTGAGTGGCAGTTGCTCAGCGCCGAGTCGTCTCTGGAGTGTGGCCCCCAGTACAGCGACGATGGCGAGGCGATTATTTTCAGTGCCGATTACGACGGCGTCTACAATTTGCATCGCCTCACCCTG
>JALTMR010000578.1:5893-8760 GCA_027001525.1 Gammaproteobacteria bacterium | reverse complement strand
TTTGGTTTTGACGATTACGCCCAGCCCGCCGGCGGCTGTTGTTTTCTGACCGATGAAAGTTACTCCAAAAAGCTGATCGACCTGTGGGAATGCAGGGGCAGTAAAGACTACGACCTGGAAGACATCATTTTGCTGAAAATTGGCCGCCATGTGCGCCCTCGCCCCAACTTCAAGCTCATCATCGGCCGCGAGGAGGGGGAGAACAAGTTTCTCGAGGGCTATCGCAAGCGCTTCCCTTATTTTTACTGCAAAAGCCATCCGGGGCCCCTGGCCATCGCCTTTGGTGAGAACATGAGCACCGCGGATATTGAACTCGCCGCCCGCGTCACAGCTCGCTTTGGCCAGGGCAAACACGCCGACGAAGCCACCATGGTCTACAACCCGCCTGGCGAATCCTCCCAAACCCTGAAGATAACCCCCCTGAGCAGCGATGAAATTCCCCAGGAGTGGTACGTATGAGCAAATACAGCCTGGACGTCAAAGGACAGCTCTGCCCCATTCCGGTTATTCGCACCCAAAACCAAGTGAAAAGGCTTGCACCTGGAGATATTTTAGCGGTAGTGTGCACGGACCCCGGGGTTCAGCAAGACATCCCCGCCTGGTGCAGGATCAACGGTCACCGCGTCATTGAGACCGAGATTCTGGATTCTGGTGAAATAGTCATCACGCTCGAAGTGGGTAATAAATAGAAGAGCATAGCGCACCAATAGAGTGCGACCACATCGGGATGCACCAGATTCGCACACCACTCCAACAACTATAAATACTAATTTATTGTTGTTATTAGCTTTTTTCTAGCCTTTTTTTGGCATACTTTCTGCACCATGCTGTAGCGATTTTTTGGTGCCGGCCCCAGCGTCAGTATGGGTAAGGCCAACGTTAACCACTAAAGTCATTAAAATTCCCGGAGGGAAATCAATGTCCGACGCAGTACTCAAGCAAATCAAAGAAAACGACATCAAATTTGTCGATTTCCGTTTCACCGACACCCGCGGTAAAGAGCAACACATCTCCTTCCCGGCCCACACACTGGAAGAAGACGATTTCAAAGATGGCCGCATGTTCGACGGCTCATCAATCTCTGGCTGGAAAGGCATTAACGAGTCAGACATGGTGATGATGCCTGACGCAAGCACAGCCGTTCTGGACCCATTTGCTGACGAAGCCACGCTGATCCTGCGCTGCGACATCCTGGAGCCCAACACCATGCAGGGCTACGAGCGTGATCCCCGCTCTGTTGCCAAGCGCGCTGAAGCCTATTTGAAATCCACCGGCATTGCCGACACGGCTTTCTTCGGCCCTGAGCCAGAATTTTTCGTACTCGACGACGTTCGTTGGGGCGCAGACATGAGCGGCTCCTACGTCAAGATCGACTCTGAGGAAGCTGACTGGAACTCCGAAAAGGTATTCGAAGGCGGCAACATGGGCCACCGCCCTGGCGTTAAAGGCGGCTACTTTCCCGTACCTCCTGTCGACAGCCTGCACGACATGCGCTCTGCCATGTGCCTGGCACTGGAAGAGATGGGTGTTGAAGTTGAGGTTCACCACCACGAAGTGGCCACTGCAGGCCAGTGTGAAATCGGCACCAAGTTCAGCACACTGACCAAGCGCGCTGACCATAACCAGATTTTGAAGTACGTGGTTCAAAACGTTGCTCACGCCTACGGCAAAACAGCCACTTTCATGCCCAAGCCCATCGTTGGCGACAACGGTTCCGGCATGCACGTTCACCAGTCTCTGGCAAAAGATGGCACCAACCTGTTCGCAGGGGATCTGTACGGCGGCCTGTCCGAAACGGCCCTGTTCTACATCGGCGGCATCATCAAGCACGCCAAAGCACTCAACGCGCTGACCAACGCCTCAACCAACTCATACAAGCGACTGGTTCCCGGCTTCGAGGCACCGGTACTGCTGGCCTACTCGGCGCGTAACCGCTCTGCCTCCATCCGTATTCCTTTTGTGGCTAACCCACGCGGTCGTCGTATTGAAGTCCGCTTCCCTGATCCTACCGCCAACCCCTACCTGGCATTCTCTGCCCTGATGATGGCTGGCCTTGACGGTATCCAGAACAAGATCCACCCCGGCGACGCCGCAGACAAGGATCTGTATGACCTGCCCCCAGAAGAGCTGAAAGGCATTCCGACGGTATGTCACTCCCTGGACCAGGCATTGGAAGAGCTGGACAAGGATCGCGCCTTCCTGACCGCTGGCGGCGTATTCACCGACGATATGCTGGACGGCTACATCGCCCTGAAGATGGAAGAAGTCACCCGCCTGCGGATGACAACTCACCCTGTTGAGTTCGACATGTACTACAGCCTCTAAGCCGATCCCGGCCTCCAGCGCTGTTCGAAAGCCCCTGCTTGCCAGGGGCTTTTTTATTTCCTTGCACCATTTCTGTGCATCAGCCGCTATAATGGGCAGATGCAGACCACCAGCCCTGCCACAAAGTCACACCTGACACCGTTACCCCGATAGATGGATTAGCTATCCCCTTGTTTCTACAACCATCAAACGGTGATCAGCAACAACCAAACAAGTCACTCAAGATTGGTTTGATATTTGCTACGCATGGATCATGATCAGAGATAATACGGAGCATAGCGCCCTGTTCCGGCGCATTCTGGAAAACCTAAGCACAGCAACACTGCTTTTTAACCACAACCTCGAACTGCTCTACATGAACCCTGCCAGCGAGATGCTGCTGGCACTAAGCGCCAAGCGAGCGGTGGGGAGCGGGGCAGAAAAACTGCTTCCCGACAACCGTCGCCTCGTCGACAGCTTTGCCAAAGCCGTGACCACCGGGCACCCCTTCAGTGAGCGCGAACTCTGTCTGCATCTACCCGGCGGCCAGCAGATGACGGTAG
>JALTMR010000578.1:1270-5883 GCA_027001525.1 Gammaproteobacteria bacterium | reverse complement strand
CTGCACCGTCACGCCTATCGCTGACTCCCAGCAGGATCACACCCTGCTGATTGAACTGTCCCAGCTCGACCGCCAGCTGCGTATCGCCCGCGAGGAAAATCTGCTCGCCCAGCACCACGCCACCCGCGAAGTCATCCGGGGCCTTGCCCACGAGATCAAAAACCCGCTGGGCGGTTTGAGAGGGGCTGCCCAGCTGCTGGAACACGAACTCACCGACGAGGGGCTCAAGGAGTACACGGGCATCATCATCGGCGAGGCAGACCGCCTGAAAAACCTGCTCAACCGCATGCTGGGCCCCAACTCGCTGCCACAAAACAGACACGTCAACATTCACGAACTTTTGGAAAGGGTGCGCCAACTGGTGCAGGCCGAGGTCACCGGGGAGATTGTCATCAAGCGTGACTACGACCCCAGCGTCCCCGAGCTTTACGCCGACCCGGACCAGCTCATCCAGGCGCTGCTGAACCTGGTGCGCAACGCGGTTCAATCACTCAAACAGCGGGGAGAAGTCACCCTGCGGACCCGCACCCAGCGCCAGGTGACCATCGGCTCACACCGGCACAAACTGGTGGTCAGCATCGAGATCATCGACAACGGCCCCGGCATACCGGCTGACATCATGGACAAAATTTTCTTCCCCATGGTCACCGGCCGGGCAGAAGGCACCGGGCTCGGGCTGCCCATTGCCCAGGCGCTCATCAACCAGCATCAAGGGCTGATCGAATGCACGAGTCAACCGGGCAAAACCACATTCACCATTCTCATTCCGCTGGAGAACTCTAATGCGTGACAAAATTCATGTCTGGGTCGTCGATGATGACCGCTCCATACGCTGGGTGCTGGAAAAGGCACTTGAGCGCGCCGACATGGTGGTCACCAGCTTTGAGGACGGCCTCAGCCTGCAGACGCAACTGCAACAGGGGCAGCCCGACGTCATCATCACCGACATCAGAATGCCGGGCATCGACGGCCTCGCGTTGCTGGATAAAATCCGCGAGGCGCACCCCCATTTGCCCGTCATCGTCATGACCGCCCACTCTGACCTGGACAGCGCCGTCTCCGCCTACCAGGGCGGCGCCTTCGAGTACATGCCCAAACCGTTTGATGTCAACGAAGCCATTGAGCTGGTCCGCCGGGCCGTCAACCACCAGCGCCAGCAGCAGAATCGCCGCGCCAGGGATGAGGCGGAGCAGACGCCCGAAATCATCGGCGAGGCCCCCGCCATGCAGGAGGTATTCCGCGCCATCGGCCGCCTCTCCCACTCCAACATCAGCGTCTTGATCAATGGGGAATCGGGCACCGGCAAGGAGCTGGTGGCCCACGCCCTGCACCGCCACAGCCCGCGGGCCGACAAACCCTTTATCGCCCTCAATACCGCCGCGATTCCCCGGGACCTGCTCGAATCGGAGCTGTTTGGCCACGAGCGCGGTGCCTTCACCGGGGCCCAAACCAGCCGCCAGGGGCGCTTTGAACAAGCCGATGGCGGTACGCTGTTTCTGGATGAAATCGGCGACATGCCCGCCGAGCTGCAGACCCGCCTGCTGCGAGTGCTGGCCGATGGCGAGTTCTACCGCGTGGGTGGCCACACACCGACGCGGGTCGATGTGCGCATTATCACCGCCACCCACCAGAACCTGGAGGAGCGGGTCAGTCAGGGGCTATTTCGCGAAGATCTGTTTCACCGCCTCAACGTCATCCGCATCCACCTGCCGGCCCTGCGTGACCGGCGTGAAGACATCCCTCTGCTGCTGCGCCACTTTTTGGCCAGTGCCGGAAAAGAGCTGAATGTCGAACCGAAAATCATGCGCCCCGAGGTCGAGGCCTACGCCTGTCGCCTCGATTGGCCCGGCAACGTGCGCCAACTGGAGAACATCTGTCGCTGGCTCACCGTGATGGCCTCGGGTAACGAGATTCACATGGAAGATCTGCCACCCGAACTCAAGCCGGCGCAGACATCACCAAGCAGCAATAACGACTGGGAAGCCGCTCTGCGACGCTGGAGCGATCACCGCCTCGCCTGTGGCGAGGTGGGCCTGCTCGATACCGCCCTGCCCGCCTTTGAACGCATCGTCATCAAATCCGCCCTCATGCACTCGGGAGGCCGACGCCAGGATGCGGCCAAGCTCCTGGGCTGGGGGCGCAACACCCTGACTCGCAAAATCAAGGAGCTGGATATGGGAGACGAGGTATAGTCCATGCTCCATATCGTCTTATTCCAACCTGAAATCCCACCCAACACCGGCAATATCATCCGCCTCTGCGCCAACACCGGGGCCCGTCTTCACCTCATCCACCCCCTGGGTTTTGAGCTGGATGAGAAACGGGTACGGCGCGCCGGTCTCGATTATCGCGATATGACACAAGTGCAGGAACACGACGACTTCGACGCATTCATCAACACCGTCACCCCGCAGCGCGTATTCGCCTTCTCCACCAAAGGGACGCGTTGCTACACAGCGCCCGCCTATCAGGCCGGCGATGCCCTGCTTTTCGGGCCGGAGACCAAGGGCCTGCCCGCGAGCTTGCGCCACAGCCTGCCGCCACAGCAGGTACTAACTTTGCCTATGCGAGCGAACAGCCGCAGTTTAAACTTGTCCAACACCGTGGCCATCGCCCTTTACGAGGCGTGGAGGCAGCTCGGTTTTGCGGAACTTCAAACTTAAAGGGTAGTTAAATCAAGTGGATGAGATGAATAGCAGGCCATTGGCGAAAACAGCGCATCCTCTTTTCCCTGCCTCCCTTCTGTTACTCATTGTCCTCACCTCGCTCCTGAGCGGCTGCCTGCAGCCCAGCGCCCAGCATCCAGCACTGCCGCCTATCGAAACGCCTGAGTCGGTCACGCCCGAAGCGGCACCCGAAGAGAATCGAAGCAACGCCAAACCCGGCCTGAAGTTTCTCACCGCCGGCGGTTTTCATACCTGCGCTGCCAAAAACGCCAACAGCTCACTCTACTGCTGGGGTGAGGGCATACGAGGCCAGGCGAGCGGCGGACTAAGCAACGTCGGCATCCCCACCCGCACAGGCAGCGACCAGGACTGGCTTATCGTCTCGGCAGGGCGGCAGCACACCTGCGGCATCCGCGCCATTGAGCAGACCGAGGTGCTCACCAACGAAGCAGGTGAAGAGGAACGGGTGGTGGTGGGCACACAGGATACCCTCTGGTGCTGGGGCGACAACCAGTTTGGCCAGACAGGTACCATCGACAGAATCGCCGATGACAAACCCGACCGCCTGATTATCGGCGGTGCAACACCAGTGAACATCGCCCTGGAGGGCTGGACCCACATCTCGTCCGGCGGCTATCACACCTGCGCCATTCATGAAAACAAGGAGACCCGGGACCGTACCCTCTACTGCTGGGGCAGCAACAAATACCACCAAACCGGCGATGCCTCGTCCCAACTCATTATTTTCTACCCCCAGCAAGTGGACGCCAACATCGACTGGGTCGACGTCAGCGCCGGCGAGAACCACACCTGCGCCATCCGCAAAGACACCGCTGATGACGCCAGTAACCCCGATTTCAACACGCTCTGGTGCTGGGGCAGCAATGTATTCCGGCAGCTGGGCGCGCCCCTGGTCAGCGGCAGCGAATCATCCCCTCAGCTCATCAGCGTGGGGGGCGACGCCCCTTCCTGGCTTAAAGTCAGCGCCGGAGATCGTCACACCTGCGCTATCCAGGCCGACAACACGCTATGGTGCTGGGGTGATAACGCGTACGGCCAACTGGGGCAGGGCAATACCATTCCGCTGGCAACGCCCACCCAGGTCGGCAGCGATGCAGACTGGATAGACGTCAGCGCCAGCGGGCCCCATACCTGTGCCCTGAAGGAAGGGGGGGATCTATGGTGTTGGGGAAACAATCTGTACGGCCAACTGGGTTTGGCAGAAATTGGTCACCAGCCCACCCCCGCCAAGGTTCTGAGCGACAAGGTATTTACCACCGTCACCACTGGCGAGTTCCACACCTGCGCACTGGATGATGACAACGAAAGCCACTGCTGGGGTTTTAACGCCCAGGGCCAGGTGGGTATTGCAGCCATCCCCGATTTTGTCAGTGCAGCGCAATACAACAAAGCCGCCTGGAAGCAGGTTGCCTCCGGTGAAGACTACAGCTGCGGCATCAAGAGTGACGACACCCTCTGGTGTGGCGGCATCAACGGCCTCGGCCAGCTGGGTGACAAAACCCCTATCAACCGCGCCGCTGCCGTCCCCGTACAGACAAACATCAGCCAGTGGCTCAAGGTAGACGTGGGCAACGACCACGCCTGCGCTATCGCCGGCACAGACAACTCACTCTGGTGCTGGGGCAGTAACGATCGCCTGCAACTGGGCACCGATGCCGACAGCAGCAACAATTTCTCCAACTGGCTACCGCAAGAGGTCAGTTTTGGTGGTGCCTGGCAGGATGTCAGCACCGGCCTCAACCACACCTGTGCGCTGCGACAGGAGCCCGCCGGCGTTAGCGCCTGGTGCTGGGGCGACAACAGCTTCGGCCAGACCACGGGCAGCAGCGCCGCCGACTTCAACGCAACCCAGATCACCAACGACACCGGAGCAGAAACTGACTGGATCGCCATTGCCGCTGGCGGCGCTGCTGCCCGTGGTCTGGC
>JALTMR010000578.1:0-1260 GCA_027001525.1 Gammaproteobacteria bacterium | reverse complement strand
CGGCATTCGGGAAACCGGCATCCTGCCTCTGCGCCGGGAGCTCTACTGCTGGGGCCGCAACCATGTGGGTCAACTGGGGCAGGATATCGCCACTGTGCCCGAGTCGGCCGTGCCACTGCGGGTGGGCAATGACAGCGACTGGTTTGATGTCACCGTAGGCAACAACCACACCTGCGGCATCCGTCAACCCAGCACGTCACCGCTGGAGCGCATCGTCATCTGCTGGGGGGAGAACAGCTCAAACCAGACACCGGCGGTGGCCGACCCCGCGACCGAAACCAAAGCGACGCCAAGGCAGGTTGGCACAGATAGCGACTGGCTCTCCGTGAAGGCCGGGCTCAATAACACCTGCGGCCTGCGCCAGGTCTCTGCTACCACCTCCTCGCTCTTTTGCTGGGGCGACAACAGCACCAACCAGATCCGCAACCGCACCGCGCAGACCAGCACCGTCCGCATTCCCTCCTCGAAAGGGGAAAAAGAGTGGGGCTCGTATTCACTGGGCAGATACCACACCTGCGCCATTGCCACGGAGGAGGGCGAAGAGAACCTGCTCTGCTGGGGCCGGGCAGCCCCCTTTCAGCTGGGCAACGGCGATGCCTGGCAATTTACCCCTCGGCGGCTGGTGTTTTAACCGCTGCCGCGCTACCCCCTGTGAGCCACCCCATAAAAAAACCAGCCGGCGGCTGGTTTTCGTCTGACGGGGCGCTGAAAGTCTAATCCGGCAATACCGCCTCATGGGCAAACAGCTCAGCCACCTCCTCGCGCCGCCGAATCAGATGCACCTGTTCGCCATCCACCATCAGCTCGGCAGGGCGGGGCCGGGAGTTGTAGTTGGAACTCATGGTGAAGCCGTAGGCACCTGCGCTGCGCACAGCAAGCACGTCGCCCGCGCTAAGGGCCAGTGAGCGATCCTTGCCCAGAAAATCCCCTGTCTCACACACGGGGCCGACAATATCGTATAAGCGCCTCTCTGCACTGCTGTTCTCGTTGAGCGGCACGATCTCCTGCCACGCCGCGTAGAGTGCCGGGCGCAGCAGGTCGTTCATTGCCGCATCGACAACGGCGAAGTTTTTATGCTCCGTACACTTGAGAAATTCCACCGAGGTCAGCAAAACACCGGCATTACCCACAATAGCCCGACCGGGTTCGATCAATATCTCCAGATCCCGTTCCGCCAGCCGCTCACCCAGAGCGGCGGCATATTCCGCCGGCTGGGGCGGCGTTTCATCCCGATACTGAATACCCAGCCCGCCCCCGATA
>JALTMR010000577.1 GCA_027001525.1 Gammaproteobacteria bacterium | reverse complement strand
CGGTTTGCCTTGGGGCAGGCTGCCGATGACCTTCTCTGCCAGTGCCTGTGCCTGCTCTTTGCTCACTGCGCCGACGATGGCCACTGTGGCGTTGCTGCCGACGTAGTAGCGCTGGTGGAATGCGACCAGGTCGCTGCGCTTAATCGCCTTGACTGACGCCTCGGTGCCGGAGCTTTCTGCGGCATAGGGGTGGTCCTGGTAGATGCCCCTGAAAAACATTTCGCTGGCGATGGCACCAGGGGATTGCTTCCTGGCTTGCAGGCTGGTGAGGAGGCGTTTGCGTTCGCGTTCCAGGTTCTCTTTGGGAAAGGTGGGCTGGCTGAGCAGTGTGGCGAGGGTATCGACGGCCGGGTCGAGCAGCTCCTTCTGGGTCAGGGAGCGCAGGCTGACCACGGCCATATCCTTGAGCGAGGCGGAGCCAAATTCAGCCCCGAGGCTTTCAAAACGCTCGGCGATCTGGTCGGCGTTCATCTGCGGGGTGCCTTCGTTGAGCAGGCCGTTGGTCAGTAGTGCCGTGCCGGGCTTGTCGCCGTCATGGGCGCTGGCGGCGTCGAAGATGATGCGTATGTCGACCATGGGCAGCTCGGGCGCTTCAACAAAGAAAACCTGCGCCTGGTTGCTGGTGTTCCAGTGCTGAATGTCGGGCGTCGCCTGAGCGGCGCCGATGGCGAAAAACAAGACCCACGCGAGTCGGGTGATCTTCTGCTTTATCATGTCCGTGTCCTGAATGCTTTTTGGCTGTCGTTCGGGGGCGGGTTAGTGGCGGCCGCCACTGCGGTGCCGTCTTGGTGGCTGTTTCTCATCCAGCGGTTGGGGGTCGAGCACCGCTACGGTGAGGGTGTCATCGACCAGGTATTTACGGGCGACCTCGCGCACCTGCTCCGCTGTCACCTGTTTGATTTTGTCGGCGTATTGTTCGCCCAGACGCCAGTCCAGTCCGTTGGTGACCAGTGAACCAAGCTGCATGGCCTGATAGAAGACCGAGTCCTTCTCGTAGACTTCGCTGGCAATGACCTGGGCTTTGACGCGAGCCAGCTCGCTGTCGCTTACCAGCTCTTTTTGCAGTTGTTTGATTTGGGCTCGAATGGCCTGTTCCACGTCGTCGATGGTGTGGCCCTGGGCCGGGTTGGCATCGAAAAGAAAAAGATTGTCGAGACGGGAGAAGGGGTTGTAACCCGCGCCGGCACTGGCGGCCACCTGCTGGTCTCTGATGAGGTGCCTGGCAAAGCGGGCGCTATTGCCGCCGTCGAGAATGCTGGCCAGTACCGAGAGGGCGTAGGGCTCCATACTCTCCACATCGGTGGCGACGACCGGCACTTTGTAACCCATCAGCAGGTAGGGCAACTCGGCCGGGGCCTTGACCGTGATGCGGCGTTCGCCCTTTTGCATCACCTCCGGCCGGGGTTTGAGTGCCGGGATGACACTGGTCTCCAGCGGTCCGAAATGTTTTTTGGCCAATGCGTATATTTCATCCGGATCGACATCGCCCACTACTGCCAGGGTGGCGTTGTTGGGGGCGTACCAGATTTTGTACCAATCACGCGCATCGTCTGCCGTCATGCTGTCGAGGTCACCCATCCAGCCAATGACGGGCTGGCGATAGGGGCTGGCGAGAAAGGCGACGGCATTGAATTGTTCATAGGTGAGGGATTCGGGTTTGTCCTCGGTGCGCATGCGGCGCTCTTCTTTGACCACCTCAATCTCCTTGGTGAACTCGTCGTCGAGGATGTTGATGTTGCGCATGCGATCCGCCTCCATCTCAAAACTGATCTCGATGCGGCTGGCCTCCAGGCTTTGAAAGTAGGCGGTGTAGTCGCGACTGGTAAATGCATTTTCACGCCCACCATTGGCGGCGATGATGCGGGAGAACTCACCGGGGGCGTGTTTCTCGGTGCCCTTGAACATCATGTGTTCGAGCAGATGCGAGACGCCGGTAATGCCTTCATATTCGTAGCTGCTGCCCACCTTGTACCAGACCATGGCGGTGACGACGGGGGCGCGGTGATCTTCTTTCACCAGGATGCGCATGCCGTTGTCCAGCTGGTATTCGTGTACTTTACTGCTGGAGGCTTCGTTGGCAAAGCCGGGGGTGATCGACAGCGCGGCCAGTGCGGCGATGGCTGTCAGCGTCAATTTCCTTGTCATATTGTCCTCGTGGCGGTGTTGTGAAC
>JALTMR010000576.1 GCA_027001525.1 Gammaproteobacteria bacterium | reverse complement strand
GACTCGTCCATCGAGTTCGTTACCGTGCGCCACGAACAGGGGGCGGCGTTCATGGCCGATGTCTACGGTCGGCTCACGGGGCGGGCCGGCGTCTGCCTCGCCACCCTCGGCCCCGGGGCCACCAACCTGATCACCGGCGTTGCCGATGCCAATATGGATCACGCCCCGCTGGTGGCTATCGCGGGGCAGGCATCGACCCACCGGCTCCATAAAGAGTCCCACCAGGTGCTCGACCTGGAGGAGATGTTCCGCTCCATCACCAAATATTCGGTGCGACTGCTGACTCCGGAGACCACCACCGAGGTCATCCGCAAAGCCTTTAAACTGGCCCAGACGGAAAAGACCGGGGCCTGCTTCATCGAATTCCCGGAGAATGTCGCCGAACTGGAAGCACCGGCCGATGCCGAGCCCCTGTGGTCGAGACAATCGGTTATTCCTGCGCCGGCGCAAAACCGCATTGAGGCAGCAGCAGCGGCGATCTCCAAAGCCAGGCACCCAATTATTCTCGCCGGTCACGGCGTAGTCCGGGCCGGGGCTTCAGAGCAGCTGGCAGATTTCGCGGCCAAGCTCAATATCCCTGTCACCAACACCTTCATGGCCAAAGGCGTGGTGCCATTCAAACACCCCACAGCGCTGGGCAGCGCTGGCTTGCAAGCGAAAGACTATGTCGGTGTGGGCTTCGACAAGGCCGATGTCATCATCTGTGTCGGCTACGATCTGGTGGAGTACCACCCCTACCTGTGGCATCCCACGCGCGACCGTTTCATTATCCATATCGACTTCCAGCCCGCGGAGGTCGATGCCCACTACGGCGTGCGAGTCGGCGTCGTTGGCAACATTAAAGAGAGCCTGCAACGCATCGGCGAAACCGCCACCCCACACCGGGGTAAGGGCTGCCTTAGCCCACTGCGCGAAGCGTTAATCGAAGACATGAAAGAACACGCCAACAGCAACAGTTGGCCGGTACAGCCACAAAAAGTCATCTGGGATCTGCGCACAGCAATGGATCTGGAAGACATCGCCATCTGCGACGTAGGGGCCCACAAAATGTGGATGGCGCGCATGTTTCGCTGCGAACACCCCAACACCTGCATCATCTCCAACGGCTTCGCCAGCATGGGCATTGCCGTGCCCGGTGCCATCGCAGCCAAACTCGCCTTTCCGGACAAGGCCGTCGTGGCCGTCACCGGAGACGCCGGTTTTCTCATGAACAGCCAGGAGATCGAAACCGCCCTGCGCATGAAAACCCCCATCGTCATCCTGATTTGGAACGATGCCGGCTACGGCCTGATCAGATGGAAACAGATGAACACCTACGGACGCCCCAGCCACGTTGACTTTACCAACCCCGATTTCGTCAAATACGCCGAAGCGTTCGGGGCCAAAGGCTACCGCATCGAAAAAACCAGCGAACTTTTACCTACACTGAAAAAGGCCCTGGCCGATAACACCGTCAGCATCATCGACTGTCCAGTCGACTATTCAGAAAATCTACGGCTCACCGCCAAACTCGGGGAAACGGTATTCCAACTATGATGGAGACGGAGGCGCTAATCAGCACAACGCAGGAGGGGGGTGTCGCCTCGCCCCCACGCAGCGATGGCCACAAACTCAAGATTCTCAGCTACAACATCCAGGTAGCAATGGCCTCCACCCGCGCCCGCCACTACGTCACCCAGGGCTGGAAACACCTGCTGCCTCACGCTAAAAGCTTCGATAACCTGGACCGCATCGCCCACCTCATCAGCGGCTACGACATTGTCGGCCTCCAGGAAGTGGATGCCGGCAGCCTGCGGAGTTACTTCATCAACCAGGTGGAATACCTGGCAGAACGCAGCCGCTTCCCCTTCTGGTACCACCAGACCAACCGTAATCTCGGTAAATTCGCCCAACACAGCAACGGTATTCTCAGCCGCTTCGAACCCACAGAAGTCAAAGAGTACAAATTACCCGGTTTCATTCCCGGCCGGGGGGCACTCATGGCCCGCTACGGCCAGCAGGACAACGCCTTCATCCTCCTGCTCGTGCACCTGGCACTGGGCAAGCGGGCGCGCCAATATCAGTTGGAATTTATCAGTGAATTAATCAACGAACACAAACACGCCTGTCTGATGGGAGACTTTAACTGCCCCATTCACAGCGCCGAGATGGAGAGACTGTTCCACAACACCG
>JALTMR010000575.1 GCA_027001525.1 Gammaproteobacteria bacterium | reverse complement strand
AAGCGTGTAGACGCCTTCCTGCATGATGACCTGGGTCACCTCTTGCCCTCCCTTCGAGGCGGCCATTTTCGTGCGTTGTTTGCGATTGAGTTCCAGCACCTCTTCCGCCGATTTGACCATCATGACTCCCATGCCATAGGTGCCGGCATCGGCCTTGATAATGACGAAAGGGTCCTCTTTGAGGCCGTACTCGTCGTATTTGGTCTGGATGGCGTTGAGCAGCGCGGCGACATTGCGGGCGAGGCAGGCGCCGCCTTCGCGTTTCATGAAGTCGATTTCACCGCACTGGCGAAACAGCGGGTTGACCAGCCAGGGGTCGATGTCCACCTGCTTGGCAAATTCATTGGCGACGCGCTGGTAGTGGGAAAAGTGGTCTGACTTGAGGCGGTGGGCCCAGCCCAGGGCCAGCGGCGGAATCAGCGGTTGTTCGATGCCGTTAAGAATCTCCGGCACACCGCTGGAGAGATCGTTGTTGAGCAGGATGCCGCAGGGGTCAAAGTCGGTAACGCCGATTCTGTCGCCGTGTCGCTCGATGGGCTCCAGTGCAATGGTCTGCCCGGAGGGGAGTTCAATCTCCTGCGGGGCATCCATCCCCTCCAGCAGTGAGCCGAGCCGGACCTCCAGCCCCGCCGTGGTCAAAATGGTGTGCAGGGTGGCGAGGCTCTCCAGATAGAACAGGTTGCGGGTGTGGTTCTCGGGAATCAGCAAAATCTTGCTGGCGGTGGGGCAGACCCGCTCGATGGCCGATTGCACCGCCTGCACACACAGGGGCAAAAATGCCTTGTTGAGATTGTTAAAGCCCGCCGGGAACAGGTTGGTGTCTACCGGGGCGACTTTGAAGCCGGAGTTACGCAGGTCCACCGAGGCGTAGAATGGTGCGGGCGTTTTGAACCAGTGCTGGCGGAACCAGCCTTCGATGGCGGCCTGTCGCTCCAGCAGGTGGCTCTCCAGTTGCTGGAGTGGGCCGGTCAGGCTGGTGGTGAGATGGGGAACGGCGTGTGGGTGCTCGATGGTCATAGATGTGTTTTTTAAGGGAAATTTAAGGCGGCCATATTAACTTAAATCGCTTGGGTCGATAAGATGCTGCTGATAAATCATTAAGTAATCTGGACTTCATCTAATGTAAAAGAGGTTGTGGGCGATACAGCAAGGGAGATGCGTTATCTGACGTTTTTTCAGTAAAAAGGTGTGGGTTGCGGGACAGCGGCGTGACAAGTCGTCCGCGGCCTATGTTGGGGTGGTGAGTTGAATCAGAACATCCATAAGCAGGTGCTGAAGCGTCTGTTCCTTGTTTGGCTATTGCTGACGCCCCTGGCCTGCGGCGTGGTGGCCTATCTGGAATTCGAGCAGGTGGATGAGCAGGTTCTGGATCTGGTGCTGCGCGAGGCGGCCGAAATCGACCAGGCTCTGGTGGATGAGATGCGCCAGGCTGATGCAACGGTCAGTGCCCGTTTCCAGCGTCGTGCCAATGCACTGGTGGAACACCGTTTCGTCGTGGTTGATATCTACGACGAAGGGCTGGATCACATCGCCTCCGCCGTCCGCTATGGCAGTGCCTACGTTCAATCCGAGCTTGACAGGCGGCACCATCAGTTCCCGCCGGACAGCCGCTTTCACTATGAAAATTTTCTGATCGAAGACAATCGCTATGTGCAGGTGCTGCTGCCGCTCTACTCGTCTGATGGCCGCCTGGCGGGCTATTTTGAGGGGGTGTATCTCGTTGACCCCAAGTCGGTGGAGTACATTGAGCATAAGATCTACCGGACGTTGATTTTCGTCATCGTCGTGTTGTCGGTAACGACGTTGGCGCTCTACCCCATTATTCTCTATCTCAATCGGCAATTGATTGAATTCTCCAGCGATATTTTTCGCGCCAATATGGACCTGATGCGGGTGATGGGCACTTCTATCGCCAAGCGTGACCACGTGACCGATGCCCACAACTATCGCGTGACGCTCTACGCCATCAAGCTGGGAGAGCAGCTGGCGCTGGACGAGGAGCAGATGCGCCGCCTCATCGTCGGTTCGTTTCTCCACGACGTTGGCAAGATTGGTGTGCCGGATGCGATTCTGTGTAAATCGGGCAAGTTGAGCGCGGAGGAGATGAGCAAGATGCGCGAACATGTGACCATCGGCGTCGATATTGTACAAAACGCGCAGTGGTTGGAGGGGGCGTCCGAA
>JALTMR010000574.1 GCA_027001525.1 Gammaproteobacteria bacterium | reverse complement strand
CTGGGATTAACACTGGCTTACGTATTGGAAACCCACGTACACGCGGACCATTTAACGGGGGCCCGGAAACTGCGCTCACTCACCGGCTGCAAGATCGCCGGTGCCGCTGCGGACAAGCTCGATTGCCGCGACATTGGGCTGGAAGATGAGGAGGTTCTGACCGTCGGCACCATTGAGATTCAGGCCATTGCCACCCCGGGTCACACCGACACCCACCTCGCTTACCTGGTGGACAGCGACGTGCTCAAGATGGCCTTTACCGGCGATTCCCTCATGATCGATGGCTGCGGCCGAACCGATTTCCAGGCCGGCGATGCCGCCACACTTTACCGTTCCATTCACGAGCGCCTGTTTGTGCTGCCTGGCGACACCCTGGTCTACCCGGGCCACGACTACAAGGGCCGGTGCGTCTCCACCATCACGCAGGAGCGCCAGCGCAACCCGCGCCTGGGTGGAGGGAAGTCCGAGACGGAGTTCGTCGCCATTATGAATGGCCTTAATCTGCCCAACCCGGCCAAGATCGAGTTTGCGGTCAAGGGAAACATGATGTGCGGGGAGTGCCCGCCGGACGTGCCACAGGAACTGAGAGGCCCCTGTGATATCGATGTACAGGGTTAACTTTTTCTAATCGGCGTTGGGCGACGATCCTCACCAATGGCGACAAAGGTGAGCGTCGCCTCAGTGACTTTGATGGGGGCTTCAACGCGGCGACGCTCCGCAAACACCTCCACCTCGATGGTCATGGAGGTAGTGCCCACCTTCACCACCTCGGCGTAGCAACTCACCAAATCGCCAATAAATACCGGCTGCTTGAACTGAAACGAATTCACCGCCACTGTCGCCACCCTCATGGCGGTGTACTGGTGCGCCACCACACTGGCAGCGATATCCACCTGCGCCATGATCCACCCCCCGAAGATATCCCCCGAGGCATTGGCATCCTTGGGCATAGCCACCTGACGAATGGTGGGAATACGGGCTGTAGCGCTATCACCCACTAGTGGTCCATGCGGAAAGTTATGTTACTTAAGGAGCACAGTGAGAAGGTGCAGATCAAGGCGGCAAAACGCTGGAATGGTGGTTCCATTTCGAGTTTTGCCAACACAGAGCTGTACCTTCTCACGAGGCGAACAGTTACATAATTTTCCGCATGGACCACTAGCTGTGACCCTCGTAAAGTTTATCGATCAGCACTTTGTAACGCTCCAGAATGCGCAGCCGTTTCGGTTTTAACGTCGGCGTCAACAGGCCGTTTTCCACACTCCAGGGCTCACGCACCGTCGCCACCCGGCGCACACGGGCATAACCGGGAAAACAGCTCAGTCGCTCGGTAATTCTTGGCAAAATAATCTTTTTCATGGCGTGATCGTCTGGTGCCTCATCGATCCCCAGCCCCTTGGCCACGACGGCATTGAGCACCACCAGAGCACTGAGAAACGGCCGGGCGTCACCTAACACAATGACCTGTTCAAACAAGGGGTCCTCGGCGATGGCATCCTCCATATCGCAGGGGGGCATCTTCTCGCCGTTGGCCAGCACCAGAATATCTTTGAGACGCCCGGTAATGTAGATATGGCCGTTGTCGATGCGCGCCTTGTCACCGGTGTGCAGCCATCCCGTCTCATCCACCGTCGCCGCCGTGGCCTCCGGGTTGTTCCAGTACCCCAGCATCACGCCAGGGCTCGCCACCAACAGTTCATCCTCGTCGCCGATCATCACCTGCACATCGGGCAAAGGTAAACCCACACTGGCCGGGTCGTTGCTTTCCGGCGTGTTCACCGCCACCACCGGGCTCGCCTCAGTCATGCCATACCCCTGCAGCAGGTTGAGGCCCAGCGCGACAAAGGTCTGGCCCACTTTAGGGGGCAACGCCGCCCCACCGCAGATTGCGATACGCAGCTTTCCACCCAGCTTGGCCATCACCTTATCTGCCACCAGACGTTGCAGCAGCGGCCACATCAGTTGCTGCAGCTGCCAGTTTGCCCGGCCCTGGGCGATCTCAAAACGTTGCCAGCCCACCTCGACCGTCTTGTCGAACAGGGCCCGTGCGACGGACTTGGTCAACGTCTCCTGAATGCGGTTATAGCTACGCTCGAAAATACGGGGCACTGCAATAATCACGGTGGGCTGCACCACCTGCAGATCCTCTGCCAAATGGGGAATGGAACGGGCATAGGCCACCAT
>JALTMR010000573.1 GCA_027001525.1 Gammaproteobacteria bacterium | reverse complement strand
TCAATGACTTCTTTGTGGCCTGCCGGTATGATGTTCGCCATCGTGAACCAACCCCTTCGAAAGGGAGAAAAAGCAAATGGCATTATCGCAAGACGAAATGAAGCAAGCGGTCGCTGAGGCTGCACTGGAATATGTTGAGTCAGGCATGATTGTCGGCATCGGCACGGGCTCCACAGCAAACTTTTTTATCGATGGTCTGGCCCGGATCAAAGGCAAGATCGATGGCACCGTGGCCAGCTCTGAGGCCAGTGCCGAGCGTTTGCGCGGGCATGGCATCGAGGTCTTCGATCTCAACGCTGTAGGTAATATCCCTCTTTACGTCGACGGCGCAGATGAGTCTAATAAGTACCTGCATCTGATCAAGGGCGGCGGCGGTGCGTTAACCCGTGAAAAAATCGTTGCGGGGGCGGCGGAGAAGTTTATCTGCATCGCAGATGATTCGAAGCTGGTGGATTGCCTGGGGGCATTTCCCCTGCCCATTGAGGTGATCCCGATGGCGCGCAGTTTTGTTGCCCGCCAGATGGTGAAGCTGGGGGGCGAGCCGGTCTACCGTGATGGTTTTGTGACTGACAATGGCAACATTATTCTGGATATTCACCACCTGCAGATTATGGAGCCAGGCAAGCTGGAAGCGGAGATCAACAACATCCCCGGCGTAGTCACCAACGGCCTGTTTGCCATTCGCCCGGCAGATGTTCTGCTTCTCGGTGGTCAGGATGGTGTCAGAACGCTGACTTAACCAATGGATAAAACTACAGGGAGTGCCAGGGAGGTGAAGTTTCAACGCCCCGAAGGCTTCGCATTTCGCGGTGTTCTCTGTAGTTTTTTTTATTTCTGATGCAACGCTTTCTCATTCTCGCGGGTATTTCCCTGCTCATTCTCGGCCTGCTCTGGCCTCTGATTCAGAAGCTGGGCCTGGGGCGTCTGCCGGGTGATATAGCTGTGGAGAAAGAGAACTTCAGTTTCTATTTTCCCCTGACCACATCGATCATCATCAGCCTGGTTTTATCGCTGCTGGTCTGGCTCTTTATGCGCCGCTAGGAGCCTGGTGATAACCACCAAGCGCTCTCCCAATTTACTGCCTTGAAAGGGTACTAGAGCAAAATACGCTCAATGCCTCCGGCCTTGACCTGTTCTACAAACTGTCTCTGCCAGCCTTCGCCCAGCTGCTTGTTGGCCAGCTCGGTGACGATGTAGATCGGCTCGGCTCCGGTCGTCTCACCATAGCGGGCCAGCCCCTGTTGGCAGGCGGGGCAGGAGGTGAGGAGTTTGACTTCGCCCGGCTCTGCGGTGTTGCGCCCGGTCAGCGCCTTGATGCCTTGTTGCAGCTCCTCTTCCTTGCGAAAGCGAATCTGTGACGAGATGTCGGGGCGGGAGATGGCCAGGGTGCCGGCCTCGCCGCAGCAACGATCCGTCAGGACGACCTCCTGCTGAAGCAGCGTTGAGGCGACCTTGAGGGGGTTGTGCACTTTCATGGGCGTGTGACACGGATCGTGGTAGAGGTACTGCGTGCCGTTCACCCCCGCCAGGCTGACGCCCTGTTCCAGCAGGTATTCGTGAATGTCGAGCAGGCGACAGCCGGGGAAGATCTTCTCGAACTCATATTTCAGCAGCTGATCCATGCAGGTGCCACAGGAGACGATCACTGTTTTGATGTCGAGATAGTTGAGGGTGTTGGCGACACGATGAAAGAGTACGCGATTATCGGTGGTGATCTGATGGCCTTTGGCTAAGTCACCGGCAGAGGTCTGCGGGTAGCCGCAGCACAGGTAGCTGGGGGGAATCACGGTCTGCGCCCCCGTTTCGTAGAGCATGGCCAGTGTGGCCAGCCCCACTTCGCTGAACAGGCGCTCGGAGCCGCAGCCGGGGAAGTAGAAAACGGCGTCCGACTCCTCGTCAATTTTGGCCGGGTCGCGCAGAATCGGCACCACCTTGGTGTCTTCCACCCCGAGCAGTGCCCGCATGGTCTGGGTCGGCAGGCCGGCCGGCATCGGTTTTTTCATGAACTGGATGATCTGCTCCGTGACTTGCGGTTTGCCGGTGGTGGCGGCCGGTATCTTCTTCTCGCTGCCGAGCAGGCCAATCTTTTTGGCTACGGTATGGGCCAGGCGCTGGCCGGCGTAGCCCCATTCGATCATCCCCTTGCGCATGGTTTTGATGGTGGCCGGGTCGGTGACGTTGAGAAAGGCCATCGAGGCCTTGGTGCCGATGTGGCTGCGTTTCTGGCCCCGGTTTTTGAGAATCGTGCGCATTCGGATCGAGACATCGCCAAAGTCGATATTGACCGGGCAGGGGGCCAGGCATTTGTGGCAAACGGTGCAGTGGTCGGCAACATCGTTCATCTCGTCGAAATGGCGCAGCGAAATGCCGCGCCGGGTCTGCTCTTCGTAGAGAAAGGCTTCGATGATCAGGCCGGTGCCGAGAATTTTATTGCGCGGTGAATAGAGCAGATTGGCGCGCGGGATGTGGGTATTGCAGACCGGCTTGCATTTGCCACAGCGCAGGCAATCCTTGATGTCTTCGTTGAGTGCCCCCAGTTCACTCTCCTCCATAATCAGCGCCTCTTGTTGCAGCAGGCGCAGGGAGGGGGTGTAGGCGTTGTCGAGGCCGGAGCCGGGCATCAGTTTGTCGCGATTAAAGTGCCCTTTGGGGTCGATTCGCTTTTTATAGTCGACAAAATCGTTGATCTCCGCCTCACCCAGGTACTGGATTTTGGTCAGGCCGATGCCGTGCTCACCAGAGATAACGCCATCGAGTCGGGTCGCCAGCGCCATGACGCGATCAACGATCTTGTCGGCCTCGTGCATCATGCGGTAGTCGTTGGAGTTGACCGGGATGTTGGTGTGAACGTTGCCATCACCGGCGTGCATGTGGGTGGCCACAAACAGGCGGCTGGAGCGGATATCGGCGTGGATCTCGTCAAGGCGCTGGTGCACCGGCTCCAGATCCTGGCCGAAGAAGATCTCTTTCAGCGGCTGCTCCACCTCTTTGCGGTAGGAGATGCGCAGATCGCGCCGCAGCAGCAGCTGGAGCAGGGTGTCGCCTGCCTGCAGTGCCTCCTGGGCGCGTTGGTCGAGCAGACCGGGGTGGTCCTGGGCCTTGTCGTGGAGACGGGCCATGATCGACTGCCAGCGCCGCTCCACGCCGTCGAGGTAGGTCAGTGCGGCCGTGCATTTGGACTCGACAATGGCGTCGATTTCAGCGCTGTTGTCCATGTCGGCGCGGCGTAGCTGCTGGGCGATATCACCTTTGAGGTAGGCCTTCACCGCGGCAATCATGTTGAGCTTGTTGTGGGTCGAGTAGTCGATATTGATCTGCTCGATGCCCTCGTTGTAGTCCCCCAGTTTGTCCAGCGGAATCACCACGTCTTCGTTGATTTTGAAGGCGTTGGTGTGGGCGGCAATGGCGGCAGTACGGGAGCGGTCAGCCCAGAAGCGTTTGCGCGCCTCGGGGCTGGTGGCGATAAAGCCTTCACCGCCACGCTGGCTGGCCAGGCGCACCACGGTGGAGGCGGCTGCGGAGACGCGGTCCTCCACATCCCCCCCTATGTCGGCGATGAGCACCATTTTGGGTTGTTCGCGGCGCGGCGCCTTGGTGCTGTATTTCACCGCTTTGACGTAGCGCTCATCCAGATGTTCGAGTCCGGCCAGCACCACGCCGTCGGTGCGCTCCAGGTGGTTGATGGTTTCGACGATGGCCGGTACGGCGCGGCGCATGTCATCACCAAAAAATTCGAGGCAGACGGTGCGGGTATGGGCCGGTTCTTTGTGGACGATGAAGACGCCGGAGGTGATCAGGCCGTCACAGCCCTCTTTCTGCACGCCGGGCAGGCCGCCGAGGAATTTGTCGGTGACATCCTTGCCCAGCCCCTCTTTGCGAAACGCCTGACCGGGCAGGGTGATCAGCTCGGCTTCACCGATGATGGTTTTGCCATCGGGCCGGTAGCGGGTGATGCGAAACTGCACTTCGTCCTGATCGTGAATTTTTCCCAGGTTGTGGTTGAGGCGTTCCACCTCCATCCACTGGGCGTCTGGCGTGACCATGCGCCAGGAGACCAGGTTGTCGATGGTGGTGCCCCACAGCACCGCCTTTTTGCCGCCGGCGTTCATGGCGATGTTGCCGCCGATGGTGGAGGCATCCTGCGAGGTGGGGTCAACGGCGAAAACGTAGCCGTTGGCGTAGGCTACGTCGGAGACCCGTCGTGTCACCACCCCGGCCTCGGCTCGCACGGTGGCAACTTCACGGTCGAGGCCGGGCAGCGGGCGCATCTCCACATCGCTGAGTGCCTCAAGCTTCTCGGTGTTGATGACGGCGCTGTCAGCGTGCAGCGGTATCGCCCCGCCGGTGTAGCCGGTGCCGCCACCGCGGGGGATGATCGTCAGGCCGAGTTCGATACAGGCCGCCACCAGTGGGGCGACCTCGTTTTCCGTGTCGGGCATCAGCACCAGCAGCGGGTACTCAACGCGCCAGTCGGTCGCATCGGTAACGTGGGAGACGCGGGCCAGGCCGTCGAAGCGAATATTGTCCTTGCGGGTAATTTTGACGAGCTTCCTGAACGCCTTTTTGCGCTTCTCGCCTTGTGCCGGCAGCCACTGCTCGAACTCGGTGACGGCCTTTTTGGCTGCATCCACCAGTTGTAACGTCAGCGGGTTGCCCGCGGCACGCTCGACGATCTGGCCCAGCCGGTGGCGCAGGGCGGTGGTCAGGGACTCCCAGCGTTTGGGGTTTTCCAGCAGGTCGTCCTGAATGAACGGGTTGCGGTGGATGACCCACATGTCGCCCAGCACCTCAAACAGCATTCGCGCTGAGCGTCCGGTGCGGCGTGAGCCTCTCAGCTCATTGAGCACATCCCACATCGGTTCGCCCAGGTAGCGGATGACGATCTCGCGGTCGGAGAAGGAAGTGTAATTGTAGGGAATCTCGCGCAGCCGCGGATTGCTATCTAATGTCATGATTTCAGAGGCCGATAAAAAAGGGCGGATCTTTCCAAGGGGGTGCTCAGTTTAACATGACACGCCCCTGGGGATTAACGCGGGCCAAGCAGGGGAACTTCGCTTTGAAGTCGCCGCTTTTCGGGTTCAGGCAAAAGATAGCGGACAAAGACAATGAATACGGTAGATCTCTTTACACTGGCACGGCTTGAGCCCATCTCATCGTTGCTGGAGGACCAGATTGCCGAGCTGGCAGCACAGACGTCCGAGCAGCCTTTGCCGGCGGGTTACACCCTCTTCAAGGCGGGGGATGAAGACCCTCATCTCATCTATCTGCTGGAGGGGGAGGTCGAGATCACAAGCCCTGGCGGTGAGCCGCGTCGAATCGTCAGCGGTTCCAGCGAGAGTCGCCATGCGCTGGATGAAAACTCGCCGCGACAGGTGAGCGCCGTGGCCACCACCCCCATTCTCTACATCCGCATTGACCGCGAGCTGGTGGATACCATGCTGGCCTGGGCCCAGAGCGCCTCGTCGGATACGCAGGAGGTGATCATGAGCGGCACCGAAATTCTCTGCATCGACAAGGGGGAGCTCAAGCGCAAGATGCAGCATTCGCCCAATTTCAGAAAACTGCCCGCTGCCAATATCGATCGCGTGCTGGAGAAGATGGATCCCGCCCGCGTGGAGGCCGGTGAGGTGATTATCCGCCAGGGCGACGAAGGGGATTACTTCTACGTCATCGAGCAGGGCGAAGCGATGGTGACGCGCGTGGTGGATGAAGACGAAGCGATTGACGAGAGCGTCGAGATGGCGGGCCTGGGCGAAGGCGCTGCCTTTGGCGAGGCAGCGCTGATTTCAGACAAGCCGAGAAATGCCACCGTGTCGATGCAGACCGATGGTGTGTTGCTGCGCCTCAACAAGGAAGACTTTCTGGTGCTGATGCAGGAGCCGATGCAGGACTGGCTGAACTATGACACGGCAAAAGCATTGGTGGCGCAGCAGGGTGCTGTTTGGGTCGATGTGCGGGCGCGGTCAGAGTTCCAGCACGGTCACCTGGCTGGTGCGGTCAATGTGCCGCTCAATGAGAGCCACCGGCTGGCACAATCGCTGGATAAAAGCGCGCACTATATCTGCTACTGTCCCACCGGGCGCCGTAGCTCCGCTGCTGCATTTATATTGAGCCAATACGGTTTGACAACCAGTGTCGTCAGGGAAGGTGTGCCTGCCTCTGACATGGCGGCGTTGGCGGCCGAGGTGAAGACGGGTTCATCCTGAGGACACCCCTTGGTTCACTACCCACCACAGTGCGCCATAGCGCGCCGCTTTGCCGATGGCGATAAAACAGAGTGCAGACAGCACATTGATGCGTAACCAGCCCGCTGCGACGCAGAGCGGGTCTCCCACCAGCGGCAGCCAGGAGAGCAGCAGAATCGGGCTGCCCCAGCGCCTGACCTTCGCCACCGCCGCTTCGTGTCTGGCATTGGCCAGCCGTTCAGCCGGGTATTTTCTGGCGATCAGACGACCAATGAGCCAGGAACTCAGGCCGCCCAGTGTGTTGCCCACGGTGGCGACCAGCAGCAGCGCCAGTGGTGAGTGAAATCCCTGTAGCAGCAGCGCGACAAAGAGTGCTTCGGAGCCGCCGGGCGCGAGGGTGGAGGAAATGAAGGCGCTGAGCAGTAGTCCCCACAATCCCCACTGCTGTAGTATGTCTTCCAATTCGGGTAGTCTACGAAAGTTTGAATGGGCTGAGCCTGCAGGGTTTGGCCGCCAAAGTAAATCCTCCCAGGAAAGGAATCGCACTCCTTGAAACCGCCGCGCCTGACCCCGGCAATGCGCCAGAGACTCCACGCCCGCATGGTGGGGATGGATGCGTTGTGGCATTTGGCCCTGTTTGGCGTGCTCTGCGGCCTGTTGGCGGGTCTGGTGATTGTCGCTTTTCGGCTCCTGATCGAGTCGGTGCAGATGAGCTTTCTGGCCGATAGCAACCCCGAAAACTACGAAGCCCTGGCCTGGTGGTGGCGTTTGCTGCTGCCCATTGGCGGTGGCTTGTTGATTGGGCTGGTGTTTCAGGCCACCCGGGCCCAGAGTCGCAGCGTCGGGGTGGTGCATGTAATGGAGCGCCTCGCCTACCATCAGGCCAATCTGCCCCTCTCTAATGCCATCATGCAGTTTTTTGGCGCGGCGGTGGCGATTATCTCCGGTCATTCCGTGGGTCGCGAGGGGCCGGCGGTGCACCTGGGGGCAACGGCAGGTTCACGGCTGGCGCAGGGGCTGCATCTTTCCAATAGCAGCAGTCGCACCCTGGTGGCTTGTGGTGTGGCCGCGGCGATTGCCGCCTCGTTCAACACGCCGCTGGCGGGGGTGGTTTTCGCCATGGAAGTGGTGTTGATGGAGTATGTGCTGGCCAGCTTTATTCCGGTGATTCTGGCGGCCGTGGCGGCCACCATTGTCAGTCGGATCTTCTTCGGTGATGCGCCGGCGTTCGATGTGCCCCCCATGCAGTTGGGGTCGATGCAGGAAATTCCCTATGTGCTGCTGCTGGGGCTGGTGGTGGGTTGCATTGCGGCGCTGTTTTACTACTGCCTGCGCTATTTTTCCGCAGTCGCCAAAGGGCGGCCGCTGTGGCAGCGTACCACTCTGGCGGGGCTGCTGGTGGGCGTGTGTGCGGTGTTTGTGCCGGCCATTATGGGTATCGGTTACGACACCGTGAACGGTGCCATGCTGGGGCAGCTGGGCATCGGTTTGCTGCTGTTGATTGTGCTGGTGAAGGTGGTGGCCACCAGTGCCGCGCTGGGACTGGGTGTGCCCGGCGGCCTGATTGGCCCGACCCTGATGATTGGTGCCTGCGCCGGGGCCGCCCTGGGTGCGCTGGCGGCGATGCTGTCGCCGGATGTGACCTCCTCTGCCGGGCACTACGCCATGATCGGCATGGGGGCGATGATGGGTGCCACCTTGCAGGCTCCGTTGGCGGCGCTGATTGCCCTGCTGGAGCTAACGGCCAACCCGCACATTATTCTGCCGGGCATGTTGGCCATTGTCAGTGCCTCGTTGGTCAGTTCGCAGGTTTTTGGTACGCGCTCCATCTTTATGATGTTGGGAGAGATGCGCGGCCTGAACTACCAGGACTCCCCCGTGGCGCAGGCGCTGCGGCGCATCAGTGTGATGAAGGGGATGGATCGCGAGGTGGTGCATTGTCCCCGTCAACTGGGCGCGGCGGAGGCGGATGAGATTCTGCGCCGCCAACCCCACTGGCTGGTGTTCGACTGCGATAAAGAGCGAGCCCAGGTGCTGGCACCGGCGGATCTGGCGCGCCAGCTGGAGGCGGCGGGCGGCGAGGGCCTGATCGATCTGGCCGCTATTCCGGCCCAGCGCGCCGAGGCGCTGGCCATCGATATGCGTGCCTCGCTGCAAGAGGCGTTGCAACTTCTTCGTGAGCGCCAGGCGGAGATGCTTTACGTCGTCAACCGCGCCGACCCGGATTGTTGCGCGGTGCTGGGGGTGTTGACGGAGGAAGATATCGAAGAACATTATCGCTACCCCGCCACAAACGCATAGAATGGCCCTCCTGCGAGACGGGCTGAGAGCGACAGCCTGAATTCAATTCATAGCCTTGGGAGTTAGTCTGTGTGGGTTAAAGCATTTCACGTCATTTTTATGGTGACCTGGTTCGCCGGTCTTTTTTACCTGCCGCGCCTGTTTGTCTATCACGCGGTCATCGATGCCGACGATAGCCCCGGCAATGAGCGCATGAAGGTCATGGAACGCAAGCTCTACGCCATCATGACGATTGGCGCGGTGCTGACGGTAGTTTTTGGTCTCTGGCTGCTGGTCGATTACGCCTGGGCCGCCTTTTCCGGGGACGGCTGGCTACATGCCAAGTTATTTCTG
>JALTMR010000572.1 GCA_027001525.1 Gammaproteobacteria bacterium | reverse complement strand
ATGGTGGTCTGTATGTCACGCTCCGGCTCGCCCCGGCGCAGCTCTTCCACGGCCTGCTTGGCCAGTTGGCTCAGGTCGACCGGCCCCGGTTTAAGTTCGGTGCGCGTGATGCGGGAGAGCTGGAGCAGGTCGTCAATGAGGGTGGACATTTTCTGCGCCCCCTTGCGTACCCGCTGGAGGTAGTCGTGGCCCGTTTCGTCCAGCTGGTTGCCATAGTCTTCCTGCAGCGCCAGGCTGAAACCGTCGATGGCGCGCAGCGGGGCACGCAGGTCGTGGGAGACGGAGTAGCTGAACGCCTCCAGCTCCTGATTGCTGGCCTGCAACCGTTCGGTCAGTGTACTTAGCTCCGCTTCGCGCTGTTTGAGGCTCATCGTGCGTGCTTCCACCAGCTCTTCAAGGTGGAAGCGGTGCTGCGCCAGTTCTTCTTCCACCCGTTTGCGCTCGGTAATGTCCTGCACGGTGCCGAGCATTCGCAGGGCGCCACCAGCCGGGTCACGGAAGACCTGTGCCTGCTCATGGACAACGCGAATGGTGCCATCCGGCAGCACGATGCGGTGGTCGATGTTGTAGGGGGTGTCATCACTGGCGATAGCGCAATTGACCGCCTCGGTTACCCGGGTGTGATCCTCTGGATGGACGCTTTTCAGAAAGGCTTCGTAGGTGGCATCGAAGGCCTGCGGCGTGAGGCCGAAAATGCGGTAGATTTCATCAGACCAGTAGAGCGTGCCCGCCTGAATATTCCAGTCCCAGTTGCCGAGTCTGGCTGTGTGCTGCGCCTCTGCCAGGCTGGCTTCACTGCGGCGCAGCTCCTTGAGTGACTCCTCCCGTGCCGCCACCATGGTTTTGAAGGCCTGATAGAGTTCGGCCACCTCTTCGCTGCCGCGTTTGACGCGGGCGCTGTCAAAATCGATCAGCTCGCCCCGGCCAAAGCGCTGAATAGCGCGGGTCAGCTGATTCAGCGGCTCGGTCACGCGACGGCTCAGCAAGGCGCCAATAGCCATGGCAAAGGTGGTGATGCTGATGGCAATCAACGCCAGTGTGTATCGCAACTGGGTGATTTTGGTCTGGATGATATTGTCGTTAAAGCCGATGTGAAGGCGCGCATCCATGCCTCGAATCAGGGGTTGGCTGATGTGAATAACCGAACCGTCGGGCGTGTTGTAACGACTGATCTGCTCCTCATCGCCGTTGGTGCTCAGCATGGGAACCAGTGCCGCCGGAAAGCCACCGCTGAAACTGTGGGCAAACAGTGTTCCATCGAAGCCGGTGATGAAGATGTAGTCCAGCTGTGTGCTGGCGGCGACGACTTTGTGCAGTGAATCGAATACCGGCCCCACCTCCTTCTCAAGCACCTGTATGGTCAGTGTTTCACTCAATGAGTGGGCAATGAACTGGCCTTCATCCTCGAAGCGTTCCAGCAGGGCGTCACTTAACAGGTTCGATGCCCAGTAAGTGGTGGCGGTGGCGATGCTGAGCGCTACGCCGCAGATCAGCAGTGTGATTTTGTAGCGCAGCTTCAAGGGGCAGGGGCCTCTCTGTTTTTGGGTGACAGAATACCGAATTCAATGGACCAGTGGCGCAGTGCGTCGTAGTCCTGCTCGGCGGCCCGGACAAAGCCGCGCGGCATCTCGGTTTTGTCCCAGTGGTAGAGACTGGCAGCGTCGCGCTCCAGCGGATCGAAATCGAGCAGGGCGGCGCTCACCTGGTCGAGCAGCTCCGGCGGCACGGCCGCGTTGGCGGCAATGCCGCTGGAGGGGAAATCGTCCGAGGTATGGATGATTTTCACCAGACCTTGAGTGGCCAGCGTTCGTCCCATAACGTCCTGCATGCCGCAGACATCGTAGCGGCCTGAAATCACCAGATCGACACATTCGCGGTGTGAACTGGTGTATTCGTAGGCGGCCAGGTCTCTTAGCTCAAGGCCGTACTCTTTTAGAATAATGCGCGGAATCAGGTGGCCCTGTGTCGAATTCGGGCGGCCAAAGGCCATGCGTTTGCTGCGCAGGTCGCTCACTCGCTCGATCTTGCTATCGGGCCGGGTCACCAGTACCGATCGGTAGGTGGCCCGGCCCTGGATATTGAGCCCCCGAACCAGTGGCACGACCTGGTAACGCTCGTGCGCCTGGAGATAGGCGCTGGCCCCAATGGCGGCAAACTGCACCACACCGGTGCCGAGCTCCTCCGCCGTGGTGC
>JALTMR010000571.1 GCA_027001525.1 Gammaproteobacteria bacterium | reverse complement strand
GCCAGGGGTGAGCCACCCCATAGGACCATCCACTAACCGTCTAACCGATCCGATTTCCGGTCGCTTTGTGCCCGATCACGCGAGGAAGAAGCCAGCCCATGACCAGTAAAGAGTTCGCCAGGCACCGCAAACAACTACTCAGCAGCATGGACCCCGGCAGTATCGCTGTGGTGCCGACTTCGCCCGAACGCCAGCGCAACCGCGACGTGGACCACCCCTATCGCCCCGACAGCGATTTTTTCTACCTCACCGGCTTCCCCGAGCCCGAAGCTGTGGCGGTACTGATTCCCGGCCGCCGCGTCGGCAAAAGGCAGGCGCAGTACATCCTCTTTTGTCGCGAACGGGATGAGCAGATGGAGACCTGGCACGGACGCCGCACCGGCCTCGAAGGCGCACGCCAACACTACGGCGCTGACGATGCGTTTCCCATCGGCGATATCGACGACATTCTGCCCCGCCTGATGGAAAACAAGACCCGTGTCTACTACGCCATGGGCGCCCACGAGGCGCTGGACAACAAAATGATCGGCTGGCTCAAAGAGGTGCGAAAAAAAGAGCGCAGCGGCATCAAGGCGCCCATCGAATTTGCCTCTCTCGACCCCCTGGTGCACGAAATGCGCCTGTTCAAAAGTCGTGCAGAGATCAGCCACATGCGCAGGGCGGCAAAGGTCTCGGCTCAGGCCCACTGCCGCGCCATGCAGGTCTGTCGCCCCGGCATGATGGAGTTTCAGATCGAGGCCGAGCTGGTCCATGAATTCATGAAAAACGGCTGCCGCAGCGCCGCCTACCCCGCCATCGTCGGCGGCGGTGAGAACGGCTGCATTCTCCACTACACCGAGAATGAGTCGCGCCTCAACGACGGCGATCTGCTACTTATCGACGCCGGTGCCGAGTACCACAACTACGCCGCCGACATCACCCGCACCTTTCCCGTTAACGGCGTCTTCAGCCCGGAACAGCGCGCCCTCTACCAACTGGTGCTTGATGCCCAGAAAGCGGCCATTGCCAAGGTCACGCCGGGCAACCACTGGAACCAGCCTCACGATGCCGCTGTGCGTGTACTGACCCGCGGCCTGATCAAACTGGGGCTGCTCAAAGGCCCGCCGGCCAAGCTGATCAAAGAGGGGGCCTACCGCCGCTTCTACATGCACCGCACCGGCCACTGGCTCGGCATGGACGTACACGACGTCGGCGACTACAAAATCGATGGCAAATGGCGGCTGTTTGAACCCGGCATGGCGCTGACGGTGGAGCCCGGCCTCTACATTCCCGAAGGCTGCAAAGGGGTGGCGAAGAAGTGGTGGAATATCGGCATCCGCATCGAGGACGATGTTATCGTCACCCGTCAGGGCCACGAGGTACTCACCACCGGAGTCCCGAAAGAGATCGATGAAATCGAAGCGCTGATGGCCTCCTCCCGAGCCCCCAACAAGAGGCGCAACGCATGAACAATCAATACGATGTACTCATTGTCGGCGGCGGTATGGTCGGTGCCACCATGGCCTGTGCCCTGAGCCCGCTGCCCCTGCGTATTGGCGTTATTGAGGCAGTTCCGTTCAAATCAGCACATCAGCCCAGCTACGATGATCGCGCCATCGCTCTCGCCTACGGCTCGGCCAGAATTTTCCAGTCCATGGGGCTGTGGCAACAGCTCGCCCCTCAGGTCAGCCCCATCAGCAAAATCCACATCTCTGATCGCGGTCATTTTGGCGTCAGCCGGATCGACAGCGCCGAAGAGGGGGTCGATGCTCTTGGTTACGTGGTGGAGAATCGCGTCGTCGGCAACCTGCTGGGGCAGACGCTGCCCGGGCTGGAGCGTGTCGATCTCATCTGCCCCGCCTCCGTCATCAAGGTTCGCCTCGATGAAGCACAAGCCACGCTGACCATTGATCGCAACACCGTCATCGAGGAGTTAAGCGCCAAGCTGCTGATTGCCGCGGACGGGGGTAACTCCATCGTCCGCAACCTGCTCAACATCCCCACTCGCAGCTGGGATTATGGCCAGACCGCCGTCATCGCCAACATCACCCCTGAACGCCACCCTGACGGCGTCGCCTATGAACGTTTTACCGACACCGGCCCCGTTGCCCTGCTCCCCAATGCCCCTCCCGGCAGTGAGGAGCCAAAACGTTGCAGCCTTGTCTGGTCCGTGCGGCGCGGTGATGAAGAGCGGGTGCTTCACTTGAGCGATGAAG
>JALTMR010000570.1 GCA_027001525.1 Gammaproteobacteria bacterium | reverse complement strand
TGTCATCGCAGGCATGCAGCAGGCCGGGGAGGGCGGTGCCATCGTCGCCGGCTACGAGGCCAACGGCGGCTTCCTGCTCGGCTCCGACGTGAGCTGCGGCGGCCGCAGGCTCAAGGCCCTGCCCACCCGCGATGCCGTCATCGTCATTCTCTCCCTGTTGCTCGCCGCCCGCTGGGAGGGCAAGCCCCTCTCCGCCCTGGTCGAGGCCCTGCCCCAGCGGTTCACGGCCAGTGACCGGCTGAAGGCATTCCCCACCGAGCGTTCCCGCGAGGTGATCGCCGGTTTTCTCACCGAAAACGGCGAGGGCGACGCTGCCGCCATCGAGGCCGTGTTCGGCGAACTCTGCGGGCGGGTGGCTGCCACCGACACCACTGACGGACTGCGCATCACCTTCGAGAACGGCGAGATCATCCACCTGCGCCCCTCCGGCAACGCCCCCGAATTCCGCTGCTACAACGAGGCCGCCACCCCCGAACGCGCCGCCACCCTCAATCGCGCCTGCATCGACATCCTCGCCACCTACCGGTAGGGTGCGCACCGCGCACCATGGTATTTCCAAGTAGCGCACGGCGGGCAGTGCCCGCCCTACGGAATTGCTGCAGCGAGGTTGGTACCCTCATCGATATCTCTTCACCAGCCGCCGCCCGTAGGGTGCGCACCGCGCACCGTGGCGCCGCCAGACTTTGCCCGGCGGGCAGTGCCCGCCCTACCGTTAAGAGTGCAAGATATGTAAGATATTTCGACATGCAAAGAGTGCCCAGGATAATATCGTTACAATAGATTGATAATTCAGTTAAAAATAATTGTGTTCTCTCCGGGATCCCGGAGGTCAGCCTATTGGAGATGTATTGGATAATTTACACTTTGTGCGGTTTGTTGGGTGGAGGAAAATCAGAATATTAGAGTAAGCTGTTGAAAGTCGGAGATATCCGGAGGCATGGCATGTGTCTTGCATTATAAATTGAGCCTTCTGGCAACCGAAGAAGAAACAACAAAGGTGAAAATGATGAAGATCAACGTTCCTGTATTTCGGAGCCTTGTGTTCGCAGGGCTTCTCGCCGCTGGAACCTCTGCCACCGCTGCCTCCGGCACAGTGGGCAGCGAGCCTTTCCACTGGTATCCGAACGGTGCTCTGGACTGGATCGATTACTGTGACGACTGTGCTACCGGCAAGACGTCGCTGGGGTTCTCAGTGAACCTTGGTGGCAAGCTGTTCGATAGTTTCGAGATGGATGCCAATGGCTATGTCGAGTTGCTGAGTGGTGCAGAGACGCCTTCGGGTTACGGTTATGGCGATATAGATGGGCTTACCAATAGCCAGAACTCAGACAGAACCTACATCCTTGCTGCCTATGATGATCTGAGCAGCGATTACTACGGTTATCAGGGATATGCACTCTTCTCAGACCGGGCGGTATTCAGCTGGGCGACGGAAACCTACGATGATGAAGATTCCGGGTTGATGAACGTTTTCCAGGTGGCCTTGTTCGATGACGGCAGCATCCACTGGAACTTCCTCGAGGCGGGGTATTCCAGTTACGACTACGATCTGTTCAGCGGTCTGTATCTGGGCAATACCAAGGAGCTGTTCGAGATTACGCGTGACGACATACCGCAGCTTGCTTCCTACAGCTTTACCCCGGTACCGGTACCTGCAGCCCTCTGGCTTTTTGGCAGCGGCCTGATCGGTATGGTCGGTGTCGCTCGCAGATCCAGGTAAACCCACCCACCATAGAAAGCACCGAAAGGAGTCGGTGATAAATGAGTCCGATTCTCATTTGTCATCGACTCCTTTTGCGCTTGTGAAGCTGTGGCTTGCAGAGTTCCGATACCGCCCAGCTCTCGAAAACCAGATTCATGGATTGTCAATCGCATTTACAATCCATGAACCATAAAAGCTCACGCCATCTCTCTGCAGATGCGGGGGTCCTCCTGACTTCCTTCTCCTGTTTCCTGAATCTCCCCCTGTTTCAGTGTGTTTCTGCGGCCACCTATGATATATATAAAGATATGCAAATTGATATACCCGCAGGGTGACCGCAATGGCTGCAATATCGCTGAAGCTGCCGGACGACCTGGCGCACGAAAGCAAGCAGGTGGCAGAGCGGCTGGGCATCTCCCGCACCGAACTCATCCGCCAGGCGCTGAGGCATGAACTGGCGGCCATCGAGGCCCGGCTGGAGCGGCAGGCGATG
>JALTMR010000569.1 GCA_027001525.1 Gammaproteobacteria bacterium | reverse complement strand
CCGACATCGAGTTCATGGTGCAGTACAGTATTTTGCGTTGGGCTTGTGACTACCCTGAGTTATTGCGCTGGAGCGACAACATTCGCCAGCTGGAGACCTTGCAAAAGGCAGGGTTGATGGCCCCCGGGGTGGTGACCACCCTGGCGGATGCCTACCGCAGCTACCGCGCCGCAGTGCACCGTCTGGCGTTACAGGAGGCAAAAGCGGTGGTGCCGGAGAGCGATTTCAGGCCCCTGAGGCGCGAGGTGGCGTCTCTCTGGCACGATTTGATGGAAGCGGTACAATAGACCGCTTTGCGATCGCGATTTAATCAGGAGAATTCTGTAATGAGTATGGCGGACCGGGACGGCGTAATCTGGCTGGATGGAGAGCTTGTCCCCTGGCGTGATGCGAAGGTGCACGTATTAACTCACACCTTGCACTACGGCATGGGCGTGTTCGAAGGTGCGCGGGCATACAAAACAGACAAAGGCGCGGCGATCTTTCGGTTGCAGGAACATACGGATCGCCTGTTCCGCTCCGCCCACATCATGGGCATGGAGATGCCGGTGGACAAAGAGACTGTCAACGAAGCGACCCGCGCCGCCGTGCGTGAGAACAACCTCGAATCCGGCTACATTCGGCCCATGGTCTTCTACGGCTCCGAAGGCATGGGGTTGCGGGCGGACAATCTGAATGTGCACGTCATGGTCGCCGCCTGGCCCTGGGGTGCTTACATGGGGGCCGAGGCGCTGGAACATGGCATCAAGGTGCGCGTCTCCTCCTATACCCGTCACCACGTCAACATCACCATGTGCAAGGCCAAGGCCAACGGGAACTATATCAACTCCATGCTGGCACTCCAGGAGGCGATCCGCTGTGGCTGTGAGGAAGCGCTGCTGCTGGATAACGAAGGCTACGTGGCCGAGGGCAGCGGGGAGAATTTCTTTCTGGTACGCGACGGCGTGATCTACACACCGGAGCTGACCTCGGCGCTGGATGGCATTACCCGCGCCACCATCATTCAGTTGGCAGAAGAGATGGGCTACACAGTCAAAGAGAAACGCATTACGCGTGATGAGGTCTACATTGCCGACGAAGCCTTTTTCACTGGCAGTGCTGCGGAGGTGACGCCCATTCGTGAGCTTGATGGTCGTGCCATCGGCAGTGGCACTCGCGGCCCGATCACCGAAAAGCTGCAATCTCGCTATTTCGATATCGTCCACGGGCGCATCGAAAAATACAATGATTGGCTGACTATCGCCTAACGACACTCAGGGAGAATAACGATGTCTGGACAACAAAAACAGATTCCGGCAAATGCGCAGACCTGCTATGAAGTGAGCGCAGCAGATTTGCCACTACACTGCCCGATGGACAACATGAGCAAGTGGGATTCCCACCCAAGGGTGTTTTTGCCGATGGATAAGGGTCATGCCAAGTGCCCTTACTGCGGGGCAGAGTATGTGCTCGTGGGGGATGCACCAGCAGATCATTGAACCTGCTGTTTGATCGTCGAATAAAAAAGCCTGACACGCCAATGTCAGGCTTTTTCGTTTTAGAAGTCGTACGACAGAATGTCGATGTCGCGTTTAAAGTGGATGGCCACCATCTCGGCCGTCTCATCATTGTAGTATTTGCGATAATCCCCCCGGTCTTTTGCCTTGCGTTTGTGGGGCAGATCAAACGGTTTGATGCCAATATGACGACACGCCTCGTTGAAGTCATCTTGCAGCGTTTCATAGTGACCAATAAAGTCCACCACCACATTGCCGTGCAGGTCGACGAGGTAGTCAGACTGCAATTCGATAGAGGTATCGATGTGGTACTGATACTCCCGCTCAGGATCCAGTTTCCATTTCAGAAAGGTCTCAAAATCATCCTTGCCCTGCATGACATGGGGCCGTTCGCGCCGAATGTGGTGAAACGAACTGACCTGTAGATCCCACGGGTTTCTGACAAAAGCGAACTTGAACAGGCCATCAAAAAATTCATGGGGCAGCATCTCCCTGGCCGCCACGATTTTGGAGTGACGCGGGAACTTGATGCCCACTTCGTGGTGAGTCAGAGCGCTGAGCTTGCTGGCGATAAACTGCGGGATGTAATAGGGGTCACGCCAACGGTACTTCTGCAGGGCAGAGCGCACGCTGGTGCCGCCGGTTTTGGCGATGTGGACGAAGAGAAAGTTGTAGCGGTGTGATAGCAGCATGTGTCTCGA
>JALTMR010000568.1 GCA_027001525.1 Gammaproteobacteria bacterium | reverse complement strand
GTGGCGCGGGCCCTGGGGCATGGCCAGCGGGTGGGGGTGGTGCAGTTTATTAAAGGCAAATCGGCCACCGGCGAGGAGAACTTCTTTCGCCGCTTTCCCGAGGTGAGCTACCACGTCATGGGTGAGGGCTTTACCTGGGAGACTCAGGACCGTGAGCGTGACACCGAAAAGGCTCGTACTGCATGGGCCAGGGCCGAGGAGCTGCTGGCGGATGAGTCCATCGCCCTGGTGGTGCTGGATGAGCTGAACATCGCCCTCAAATACAACTACCTCGATGTAGAGCAGGTGATCGAGGTGCTGAAAGGACGCCCCCCCATGCAGCACGTAGTGATCACCGGCCGCGCGGCCAGAGATGAGCTGATCGACTACGCCGACACGGTGACCGAGATGGGTAACGTCAAACACGCCTACAAGGCGGGGGTGGCGGCGCAGGCGGGTATCGAGTGGTAGCGCGGCAACCATGACCGCGCTAATTGCGGTGATTGCGATGGCGCTCGACACCTTGCTGGGGGAGCCGCGTTCGGCCCATCCGCTGGTGGGGTTCGGCCGGCTGGCGCAGCGGCTGGAGCAGCGCTACTACGACCGCGGCGATGGCTCTGACGAACAGCGCCGGGCCAACGGCGTGGTGGCGCTCTTTCTGGCCGTCTTCCCTTTTGTGGTGATCGCCTACCTGCTGGCGGCCATTCCGGTGCTGGGGGCGATATTCGAGGTCTTCATCCTCTATCTGGCCGTCGGTTGCCACAGCCTTGTGGCCCACTCCCGCGCGGTTTTGACTGCGCTGCAGGCGGGCGACCTGGTGGCTGCCCGCGAAGCGGTGGGGCGCATCGTCAGCCGTGATACATCCCAACTGGATGAGCGCGAGATCAGCCGGGCCACCGTGGAGTCGGTGCTGGAGAACGGTAACGATGCCGTTTTTGGCGCACTCTTCTGGTTCGTCATTGCCGGTGCGCCGGGGGTGGTGCTCTACCGGCTGGCCAACACGCTGGATGCCATGTGGGGCTATCGCAACGCCCGCTACCTTCACTTTGGCTGGGCGGCGGCGCGTTTTGATGATCTTCTGAACTATCTGCCTGCCCGTTTGACGGCGCTCTCCTACGCTCTGCTGGGTAACTGGCCGCTGGCCACACAGTGCTGGCGCGAGCAGGGGAGTAACTGGAAGAGCCCCAACGCCGGGCCAGTGATGGCCGCCGGGGCGGGTAGCCTGGGGCTGCGGCTGGGGGGCGCGGCGGTCTACCACGGTGAGGCGCAGCAGCGGCCCGACCTGGGTCAGGGCAGAGCGCCGGTGGCGGGGGATATTGAACGTGCCAACCGTCTTGTACAGCGCAGTGTGGTGTTGTGGTTGTGTGTGATTCTCATTGGAGTAGTGATTGCGTGAATGACGGGCTAGCGCTGGTAGAACATGGTGGCAAGTTGCGGGCGGCGGCGCAGCATTACGGCATTCCTCTGGCCGATTGGGTGGACCTTTCCACCGGCATCAATCCCCACGGCTGGCCGCTACCCGCCATTCCCGCCGCGGCCTGGGCCCGTTTGCCGGAAGATGAAGATGAGCTGGTGGCTGTGGCCAAAGCCTTTTATGGCGCGCCCGATCTGCTCCCCGTCGCCGGTTCCCAGGCAGCGATTCAGACGCTGCCGCAATTGCGTTGCCGCAGCCGTGTCGCCATTCTCTCGCCCGCCTACGCCGAGCACGAACACGCCTGGCGCAAGGCGGGGCACGAGGTGGTGCCGGTGGCCCCGGTGCAGGTGGCCGAGGTGGTGCCTGAGGTGGATGTGGTGCTGCTGGTGAATCCCAATAACCCCACCGGTCATACCTTCGACGCCGATCAGCTGTTGCAGTGGCGGACTGAGCTGGCGGCGCGGGGCGGCTGGCTGATTGTCGATGAGGCGTTTATGGACGTGACGCCGGCGCGAAGCATTGCCGCTCACACCGATCAAGCGGGGTTGATTGTGCTCCGTTCCCTGGGCAAGTTTTTCGGGTTGGCGGGGGCGCGGGTCGGTTTTGTGCTGGCACCACCGGCGTTGCTCCAGCAGATGCGGGCCCTGCTTGGGCCCTGGTCGGTGGCGGGGCCGTCGCGCTACGTGGCGCTGGCAGCGCTGGCGGATGCCGACTGGCACGCCCAAATGCGCCAACAGTTGCCGCAGCAGTCAGCCCGACTGGCGGCGCTGTTGACGCAGCACGGCCTGGCACCCAGTGGCGGCACGG
>JALTMR010000567.1 GCA_027001525.1 Gammaproteobacteria bacterium | reverse complement strand
ATAATTCAGACTGACAAAGCACCCCAGGCGATTGGAACCTATTCCCAAGCGGTAAAGGTTGGGGGAACGGTTTACCTTTCAGGCCAGATTCCACTGATTCCTGACACTATGGTATTGGTTGAGGGGGATATGGAGGCGCAGATTAGAAGGGTGTTTGATAATCTGGCGGCTGTGGCTGAAGCGGCGGGAGGGAGTTTAGCTGATGTGGCCAAGCTTAATATTTTTCTGACAGACCTGGGTCACTTTGCTCTGGTTAACCAGGTGATGGCTGACTACTTTCAGCAGCCCTACCCGGCAAGAGCGGCGATTGGCGTGGCCTCGTTGCCTAAAGGGGCGGAGGTAGAGATGGATGGAGTGATGGTGCTGGATTAAGTCTGTGGAGTAGTCCCCCCCAGCCACGCTTGGCGAGGGGGACTGCAAACACAGTTAGCGTTGAAGAATGGTGAGCTCTACGCGTCTGTTTTTGGCGCGGCCTTTGGCACTGTTGTTATCTGCCAACGGCTTGCTCGATCCATAGCCTTTTGCTTTCAGTTGCTTTGGTTCCACGCCTTTGCTGATCAGGTAATCCACCACGGCTTTGGCCCGTTTGGTGGAGAGTTGCTGATTAAAGCGCTCCGCACCGCGATTGTCCGTGTGGCCTGAAACCTCGACTACCATGCTGTTGTATTTGCGCAGTGTGCTGGCGATATCGTTGAGCATGGTTTCTGACTCCGCTGTCAGCCGGGTGGATCCCGTCTCAAATGTCACGCCCTTCAGTACGATAGTCTCTTCCAGCTTGCATCCTTTGCTATCGACCTGCGTGCCGGCAGCGGTGGTGGGGCAGCGATCTTTGTCATCGGTGATGCCATCGTGGTCGCTATCTGGAATGCAGCCCTGGTTGTTTGTTCTGGTGCCGGCGGGTGTATTGGGGCAACGGTCTTGGCTATCTGCAATACCGTCTTTGTCCGAATCGACTTCACAACCTGTCGTATCCACTTTCAAACCGGGGGCTGAACTAGGGCATTTGTCCTGGCTATCGACGATGCCATCCTGGTCACGGTCCAATTCACAACCCGAAGCATTTACGGAAGCCCCGGCTGGAGTATTGGAGCAGTTGTCCGCCGCATCCGGGATACCGTCGCCATCAGAGTCAACTACGGGGGCCGGAGCAGGTGTTACCGCAGCCGGCTCGGGTTGATGTGTGGGCTGTGGGGCCGCCGCCGGCTTTTGCTCTGCTCCAAAAGGAATGAGCAGGCCCACGTTAAGCAGCCAGTCGCTAAGGTGTTTTTCACCTACGACCCGGTCTTCTTCGTCAAGGCGGTAGCGGATATCGCCGCGCAGACTGATGACGCTGTTGATGGGCTTAATGATACCCACGCCGATATTCGCGGCCAGTCTGGTTTCATTCTCGCCAGCGAGTTTGGTACGTAAAGCCCCCATCCCCACGACGCCGTAGACGGAAAGGTCAGTATCGCGTTTGAAGAAATAGAGACCATCTGCCATCAAGCCGCGCTGTTTGTATTCGCCTGAGCCGGCCTCGAAATCCAGAGTGTCGGCCAGGGCGCTGATCTCTACATTCCAGCGATCATTGATGTATTTCCCGGCACCGAGATGAAGGCCGATATCGTTGTCTGCATCGCGGTCACTGTCAGCCTCGATATAGGACATCATGGGTGAGATATACCAGGGTTTCTCGCCGGCCAATGCAGTGCCGGGCTGTGCTGCGACGAGCAGTGATGCGATGGCGATGCCCCGCACGACGGTTCTATTCTTCATGAGCTTGTTTCCTTCTCGGACTATATGGTGTGAAATCGCTGCCATGGTAGTCAATATTCCCAAAATGCTGGGTGAAAGAGTGTAAAAGGGGGCCTCGCCCATTCAGGTCATTCTCAGGTCATTGAGAACGTCCCTAGACCAGGCTGCTCATCTTGTTGCTTATTGCCCCTTCCAGTGCGGCATGGCACTCGGCCAGTGTTGCGAGGGCGATCGATTCGGGCAGCTCTCCGCCAATGTTGAAGCCTGCCGGGCTGGCCAGTTTGGCAGGCAGTCTCTGCTCCCCCAGTGCCGCCGCTTCCAGGACCTGGCGGCGGCGATGCCGCGGGCCCAGCAGGGCGATGTAGGTGGCGTTGGAGTGAACGAGGGCCCTGAGTGCCTGAGCATCCATCTCGATGTTGTGATTCATGACTACGGCGGCATCAATTGAGGTCAATATTTCAGCGCTGAGCTGGGCAGCTTTGGTGCGCAGAATCTGTG
>JALTMR010000566.1 GCA_027001525.1 Gammaproteobacteria bacterium | reverse complement strand
CTGGCGGGGTTGCCTGAAAAGGCACTGGATCAACGCCTGCAGAAGGTGGGTGAAGCGCTGGTCGGGCTGCAGCTCGGTTTTGTGGACCCCGGTGCTCTGAAGCTGCGTGCCGAGCGCCCGTTGCGCCGGGTGGATTCACGAGCCGAAGCGCAGGGGGAGATGGATCCGGCTGCTCGCCGTACCCTGTTTGTCGAACAAGCGCTGGAGCGGGCCTTCGCTGTGAACAACCGCGCCCTGCGCGACTACGTGGTGGCGGCACTGAGTCGCGGCCATCGCATCGACAGTCGTCACCTGCCCGTGGGGAACGCCAAAGAGCTGTTGCTTAGCGCCCACGCCATCGAAATTGGCGCTGCCAGTGATCGCTCCAGCGAATACCGCTTTCGCATCACACCCCAGGCGGGGGCGTGTGCTACTGACTATTTTACGAAGACAGACCTGTTTACGATCGAACTGGTGGAGCATACAGATCATGTTGACTGACCATCTTGCCGAGCAACTGGCGGCTGAAAATATTACCGTGGCGGAGTTTCGGGAGTTGGTGATCCGGTTGTTGAACTACGGCATTTTATGTCGCGACGAGAGCCAGGCCGAGCAGCAGCTCTACGATCGCTACCTGCGCATCGCCGACTGGGTGAAAGACTACCTCGCCCTGGCCGGTGTGCGGCTCCACCACGATGCCCGTTTTGGCTACCTGCGCCTCTATCCGCCCGCCAGCCGCGTACCGGGGATGGAAGATGAGGAGGAGGGCGCCTTTGGCGGCAGCCTGCGAGCCCGCCTCAGCCAACAGGAGGTCGCATTGGTGCTGGTGCTTCGCATTCAGTACGACAAGGCGCTGCGCGAAGGTAACATGGATGAACAGGGCTATGTGGCCGAGTCCATCGAGTCTCTTTCCATCGCCCTGAAAAGTGTGTTGGGGCGCACCTTGCCCGAAACCAGGACCGAGCGCCGCCAACTCTTCCAGCGGCTGCGCCGCCTGCGCCTGATCCGCTACCGCCAGGACGACGAGCTGGACAGCGGTGAGGCGTGGTTGAAGATCCACCCCATGATCGTCAGTTTCGTGAACGACGACGCCTTGCTGGCCCTGGCAGGGGAGAGTGACCCGGAGGAGGGTGGCACCGCCGACTCCCATGACGCTGATGTGAGCGACGCCGCGTTGGCTTCGCAGCCGCATACCCCCACCGTTCCCGCCACGTAACTGACACCTAGACCTGAGCGTATGTTTTTAAAAAAATTCATCTTCGTAAACTGGGGCAATATTCCGAATCTGGAATTTGATCTGGGGCCGGTTAACCTCTTTTCCGGTGGTAACGGCTCCGGCAAAACCACGGCCGCTGATGCCATCCAGACCATCATGACCGCCGCGCACGAAAACCTGTTTCAGTACAACCCCGGCCAGGATGAGACCACCCAGCGGGGGCGCGGCGGCAAGCGGGTGCGCTCCCTGGCGTCGTACGTGCTCGGTTGTGATGATGGCAGCTACGCCCGGCTCGGGCCGTCGGACGGCTACCTTGCTGCCGTCTTCCATCCTACGCGGGGTGAAAGCGGCCAGCCCTTTACCGCCCTCATCGCTGCGCGTGCCTGGCTCGACTCGTCGGCCCCGCAGGCGGTGGCCCGTCTCGATGAGCTGGCTTTCTACGTGATTGCGGGTGAGCAGATGAGCCTGAGCCAGCTGGTGCGCGGTCGCGGTGAGGACCGGCACATTGTGGCGCTGGACAAGCTGCAGACCCTGCTGGTGACCGAGTACGGCCAGCGCGGGGTAGAGAAATACGACACCAAACGGGGCTATTTGCGCCGACTCTACGGCGCCTTGCGGGGGTTGGACGATGCGGTGACGGAGCAGGAGGCCATGTCTGCCGCCCGCGCCTTCTCCCGTTTTATGGCCTATAAGCCGGTGCAGAGCATCGACAAGTTTGTCTCCGAGGAGATTCTTGAACGCAAGGACCTGGGGGAGGCGATCCGCTCTGTCTCCGGTCAGTTGAAAACCATCCATGCCATGGAGCGTGACGCCGCCAGGCTAAAGGAGTCCATAGACGTGCTGGGGCAGGCCAGCCAACAGGGGCAGCTCTACATTGAGCGCTGGATCGAACTGCACACCCTCGATTACACCCTGGCCCAGCACGACTATCAGCAGCGCCAGACGGCGTATGTAAAAGCCAAAACAGCGCAGGAGGCTTATCGTCACGCCCTGCAGGAGAAGGCGTCAGAAATCAGCGCCGCGCAGCAGCGCCGGCAGC
>JALTMR010000565.1 GCA_027001525.1 Gammaproteobacteria bacterium | reverse complement strand
GGACTACTACCCGCAGCACCTTCGCGCAGAGATCGATACCATCAATGAGATCGTCTACAACAACATCAACAACGGCGTCTACCGCTGCGGTTTTGCCACCCAGCAGGCGGCTTATGAGCGGGCCTTCGACCAGCTCTTTGCCACCCTCGATCAACTGGAACAACGCCTGGGAGAACAACGCTATCTGGTGGGCGAACAAATCACCGAGGCGGACTGGCGTCTGTTCACCACCCTGATTCGATTCGATGCGGTCTACTACGCCCATTTCAAATGTAACTTGCATCTGCTGCGGGACTACTCCAGCCTGAGCAACTACCTGCGCGAGCTATACCAGGTGTCCGGCATAAGAGAGACCGTCAACTTCACTCACATTAAACAGCACTATTACTACAGCCAGGTGACAGTGAACCCGACCCGCATCGTCCCTAAAGGGCCGCAGCAGACTTTTGATCAGCCCCATAACCGGGATCATTTCAATTAGCCCACCCAAGGAGAGCAACGATGGGTTTATACGACAAAGGAGGCCCCTACGAAGTCAGGCTGGAGGCATTCGACGAAGCAGAGTTCTGCATGTGCGGACACACAGAAAAATCGCCCTTTTGCTGCGGCTACCACATCGACCATCCCCCGGCACAGCCCCACTATTTCGAAGCGGAGGAGGATGTCACGCTGCATCTGTGTGGTTGCGGCAAGAGTAATAACAAGCCGTTTTGCGACGGCAGTCACCAAGATCACCACAAGGAGCAGACAAATGGCGACAAGCCGCACAGCTCATGAGATGAAAGAGGGGGATGGCGTCACCGTTAAGCGCCTGATGCCCGTGGCCGGCTGGCGCAATTTCGATCCTTTCGTCTTGTGGGACGATTTCACCATCCGCCCCGGCAACGGCTTTCCCGATCATCCTCACCGGGGCTTTGAGGCCATCACCTACCTGCTCAGCGGTGCCATCGAACACAAAGACAATCTCGGCAACCACTCCACCGTATTCGGTGGTGGCGCTCAGCGATTTACCGCCGGACGCGGCCTGGTTCACTCTGAAATGCCCAACCAAACAGACACCACGCGAGGCATTCAACTGTGGATCAACCTGCCCAAGCGATTGAAGCAGATAGAACCCGCCTATCAACAAGTCAACGACGCTGAGTTTCCTGTAAAAGAGATTACGGGGATCAGGGTGAAAACGCTCGTTGGTGAAGGATCACCGTTGATGCTGAAAACGCCAATACGCTACATCGAGGTAAACGCAGCACCTGGCGCTCAATTTACCGAAACTGTCCCGGCGCAGTGGCGCGGGTTTATCTACATAATCGAGGGCAGAGCTGAATCGGCAGGGCAGTCACTCGACACCGGCACAGCGCTGTTCATGGAACCAGGCGAAACGCTGGCAATTGAGGCGCTGAGCCACTGCCATTTTATGGTGTGCATGGGGGCCCCTCATGGCGAAACCATTATTCAACGCGGACCCTTTGTGGATTAGGGGTCCGGCCATGCACTCTGCACTTAAGAGCACCTCTGTTAATTCATGAATGCGCACCTTAAACCCAGACCCCGCTACATCGGCGTTGAAAATTTTGGCAATAGCCCCACTATTACCCGCAATTTGCGCCTGGATGTAACGAATTTTGGATTCAATCTGCCACACCCAGAATTAATAGAGGTACCCTTAACTCATTGTTGCGCTTTCAAATATTTTGTAGCCCGCAATGTAGGTGCCCACCGCCGAGCCCATGCCGGTAAAAAGGAACACCAACAGAGTGCGGGCAACACGGTTGCCCCACCACCCTTTGATCTTGCTGGTATCACTTCTCAGTGTTGCAAAATCCCCCATCTGCGGCTTGCGAAACCAACTCTCTACCGCCGCACAAACAACACCCGCACCGATGGCCGGATTGAGGGATGTCAACGGCGCTGCCGCAAAAGCGCTAATCACCGTCACCGGATGGGCGAGAGCGAACAGCGCCCCCAACGCCGCCAGGCCACCGTTGATCACGACCCACTGCTGCACCATCTGCCAGCCCACCTCGCTGCTTTGAGAAAAGCCGTAGGCAAAACCCGCCAGAATAATGGCGACAATCAACCAGGGAATCGACTTCACGGCGCGGCTTGTCGGCGGAACCAGATCCAGCTCGGCCACCACCCCGGCAGCATCCACCTGATCGTTGTCACGCTGCTGCTCGACAATGCGCGCCATGCCCGTCAGGTGACCCGCCCCGACCACGACCAGAATACGCGAATGGCCAGACGCGTCTGCCTCCGCCAGCAACCGCGCCACCATGTAGCGGTCACGCTCCTCCACCAGGGGGGTATAAATATCGGGGGCCGTCTCGGCAAACTGATTGAAGGTGGATTCCAGCACATCGCCCTGCTTCAGCTGCTCAATCTCCGCCTCGCTCACACTGCGACGACTGAGCACGCTATTGAGTAGCCCGGACAGCACCCGGAAGCGGCGCAAAAAAGGGATATTACGGTAGATACGTTTGAGCGTGATGCCGATGTCACGGTCAATCAACAACACAGGTAAACCCAGCTCGGTTGCTGAATCGATCGCCGCCCTCATCTCTCCGCCAGGCTCGACACCCAACTGAGCAGCAATGCGCTGCTGAAACGCCCCCAGGGCCAGGCTAGCCATCACCATGGCCCCCTTTCCTTGACGTATGACCTGAAGAAGATCCAACCGGCCGACGGCATCCGGATCAACGAGTGACTGGTAACGATTAGGACACAGCTCCAGCGCAACGGCATCAAATTCGCCACTCGCAACCATTTCCCGCACCTTGCTAACGCTGGCCTCAGAAACGTGGGCCGTGCCCAGCACGGTAATGGATACGCCGCCGTGCTCAAAAGTGAACATCGGCTCTGGCGTGCCGCTCTCTGCACGGACCGGCCCCTCGTCGCCAGCGGCAACACTATCAATAAGCTGCATAAGCTCCCCCCCAGTCGCTAAATGCTGCATGAATTGTAGATTTTCTGGCGCAACTACCGCGAGCAGAAAACACTGATCAACCTATAACGCCCGAGATAGAGCAACAGGCTGCACTCAATCCTTACACAAACAATCAGGTTAGGCAAAAGAGTGACTGTGGATCACTCCGTAGTGACGACAATATCCGAACAGTTTTCCCGAATCTGGGCTTATATCCACAAAGTCGCAAAGGGGATGGTGCTTATGAGTGACCTCACGTATTATGGGCCCTGGAGACTTGACTTGAGATAAAAAGCGCGTGCCTTTTGCGACTGTTTTACAGTGTCACACCCCGGACAACAGAAAAAAACTAGAGGGTGAAAAGGTGGGAATTAGGAAGAGCAGCACTCACGATACCAGTGCCAGGGAAGATAGCCTTCCCTGGCACCGTACCAGGCACCCATCCGTGGCACCTGCTTGCTTGACGTCCCTGTCTAAAAGCTCCGTCGAACAGAACAATAGCAAGCAGGGACAACGGGTAACATTATCCATAGGTATACCTACTAATGTTTACCAAGGCAGGCGAGCAGTTTTCAGGTAATTTCGGGCAAGTTTTTACAGGTAGACACGGTGAAAGATAACGCAACAACCATCGGTTCAAAGCTCGCGGAGATGGAACTCCGACACTTTATCGATCGTAAGCACACAGGCCAGTGGCTCAACGAAGCACTTGCATCCGGGCCGCGGGACTGGCAGATCATCAATCTGTTTGGCCCCACCGGAGTAGGTAAAAGCACACTACTGAGAGCCTGCAAGCGTATCGCCTCAAGCCATGCTAAGCTTTTTATTCTCACCGATACCGCAGAACTGGACGACTCCCCGGACACCTTCCTGCAGCTACTACACCACCGGATCGAATCGCTTGTGGCCGTTAACGAGGCATCCATCAATGGCCTCATTGAGGCCATTCACACCTTGGCCAATAACGGCACTCAACTTGTCTTTGCATTCGATCACTACAATGAAGCGGGCCGGTTTAATCTCTGGCTAAGGGAGGAATTTTTACCCCGGCTTCCACCGCAAAATCTGATCATGATCGCCAGCCGGCACCCTCTCATCGACTGGTGGGGAGGAGGCGCAAGCTGGAACCGGTTGATTAAACCGCTAGCGCTCCACAACTTCACCTTTGAAGAGACGACGGAGTACCTGCACACCTATGGCGTAGAGCAACCACAGCTCATCAGGCAGGCCTGGCACTATACTGATGGCCTTCCCCTGGCGCTCGCCATGCTCTGCTCAATTGTAGAGCGGGAGGGGGCTGGTGCAATCCAGGAGATTCACCAGCGCACAGACCTCACCCAGCAGTTAGTTCAACACTGGCACAAAGAAATTTCAGCCGATGGAATCTTCGACCTGGTTGAAGCGGCGTCTATCACACGTTGTTTTAATCTGGATCTCTTGGGGCAGATTTTTCAACGCAATATCGACGACGCACTCTTCGAAAAACTCACCTCAGCCTCTTTCGTTCGAAGCACGCGACATGGTTGGGCTCTGCACAATGTGGTCAGAGAGACGATTGCGCGCAACTTCAAGGCTCGCACGCCATCGGTCTATGGCGATATGCGCGCGCGGGCACTTCTTCATTTTGGCCGTGTCGCAACCCAGCCGGGAGATGAACAGGAGCGCAGCAAGGCGCTCGAAGAGCTGTTCTATATGCTGGGCGACGGACTGGTGCGGGCAGCCCTCTACGACGGGCAGGGCAGAGAGGGAAGCCATCTCTACATGGAAACCGCGACCCCGGCTGACTTTGAAGATATCGAAGAGTACATGGAGGAGTGGCGCGACAGAGCCAACACGCAGGCAGGAGCCAAGATCGACCTGTACGACCGGGACAGACAATCGCCCAACCCGCAATGGATTGCCAGGGAACCACTCGAACCCGACATCATCGACTTCAAGGAGATTATCAATAAAATTCCCGGTGCCGTACGACTGCTGCGAGACACACAAAACCATCTGCGCGGTTTATCCATCCTTCTTCCCATCAACAAGATGACGGAAGGATACCTGGCTCAGGCTGCGGTCACCCGCCACTATATCGCCAACATGAGCCAGCAACAGCGGGAGGCATTGGCCACGAGTGCAGCCGACACCATCAGCTGGTTTGTGCGCCTTATCGATGTGCGTGACGAGAGGGATAACACGGCACGCTCCGCCATTTTCCGCGAACTCACCAGCCTGTTGATCCGTCCGGTGGAGTTCATTACCTCCACGCCACTGCCGTTCTACCAGTCGCTGTTGACCCAGTTTGGCTTTGTACAGACCCAGTGGCCGGCTCATACCGACTTCGGCCCGGACAGGGCCGCCCCCTATTTCGCCCTGGATTTGAGGGGGGAAAACTTTGTGAACTACATCAGGCAGATGATTTCATCGCAAACGGGGGATGAAGCGTTACAGAGACTCTCTCCAGCACTCGCCGCCATGATCGCCGATCAAACCAAACAGGCAGTAAAAGAGCAACAGGGACAAGCCCGCACCGAACTCCTTCAGCCACTGACGAAACGGGAGAAGGAAGTCGCGCTGGGGGCCGTTGAGGGGCTGGCCAATTGCGCTATCGCAGCGAGACTAGGCGTCACTGAAGTCACCATAAAAAAACACATGAGCAGTATTTTCGAAAAGCTGGCCGTTCGCAACCGGCGCGAGCTTATTAAGCAGTACTGGAATCACTAGCCCGCTCCGGTGGGCTGTCCACCGGCTCTTCTGACACCTGGGTTGGCATCAACTCCAGTTCCGCCTTCTCCGAGATATATTGCGGCAGCTCCGCTTTCACCGAGACGCCCAGCCGCCTGAACTCATTGGCCTGCTTGATGAGATTGCCCCGCCCCGTGTAGAGCTGAGCGAAGGCTTTATCGTAGGAATCCCTGGCCCGGTCCAGAGCTTTACCGACACCCTCCATACTGCCCAGGAAGCCATTCAATTTATCGTAGACCTTCGTCGCCTTCTCCGCCAGCTCAGCCGTATGCCTGTTCTGGTCTTCAAAGCGCCATAGCTGCCGAACAATATTCAAACTGGTCAACAAGGTGGTGGGCGTAGCCACCAACACATTTTTTTCCAACGCCTTTTGAAACAGTGCTTCATCCGCCTTTAAAGCCTCCACAAAGGCAGACTCGATGGGAATGAACATAAACACCATTTCCGGCGAATTCAGCCCCGGCAGGTCGTAATAATTTTTATCTGCCAGCTCCTTGATTCTGGCCGAAATAGCTGCCACATGTTCCGCCAGTGCCACGTCTCTCTCAACCTCCTCTTCTGCGTTGACGTAACGGGTATACGCATTGAGCGATACCTTGGCGTCGATAACCAGGTGCTTTCTTTCTGGAAGATAGACGATGACATCAGGACGGCTGCGCCCCTCCTCAGTGGTAAAGCTGACTTCACGCCGGTAGTCCTTTTCCTGCTGCAAGCCGGAGCGATCGAGCACATTTTCCAACATCAGCTCACCCCAGTTACCCTGGGTTTTTTTCTGCCCCCTCAGCGCTGTGGCCAGCTCGTGAGCCTCCGTAGTAATCTGCTGATTCAGCGTCTGCAACTGTTTTAACTCTGTGCGTAGCTGGGCCTGCTGCTGGGTCTCTTTGTGGTGAATGTCTTCAACCTTGGACCTGAACTCGGTTATCTGCTGCCTGAACGGATTAAGCAGGGTGTCGAGTGACTGTTTGCTCAGCTCTGAAAATGCTTTCCCTTTCGCCTCGAAAATTTTATTAGCCAGATTCTCAAACTCTTTTTTAAGTATATTTTTTTGCTCATCCAGCTGCTTTATTTGATGGGAGAAATGGGCCTCTCGCTCTTGCTCCCGAGTTTTCAGCGCCGCGTTTTCTGACAGTAACTCAGCTTGCAGATTCTGCACAGTATCCAGCTTTTCGTTAAACGCTTTCAGCTCTCGCTGTGCTGCTAATAGTTGCTGCTGAAGATGAGCCTGCTCCGCATCCCCCACCGCAACCTGGGTCTCTAACTGTTGCCGCTCCTGGGTCATCACACTCAACGCCTGCCTTACATCATCGTGCTCTCCTTTCAAGGCATCGCGCTCCTGTCGCATAAGCAGCAGAGCGTGCTCCAGCTGCCGGCTCTTGCGCAAATGGATAATGAACGCCACGGCAAACGTGAAGGCCACACTCAAGCCGGCGACTGAAAGGAGTTCTAACATCAATAATTGCTTCTCGGTTTCTGGGCCACTCGGTCACGAGTTGGCCAAACTATTTCTATCGTAAAAAGGTATGACAACCAGGAGAATAACTTCAGGAAGGGAAGCGTTGAAGTCCCCCGTCAAGACGGGAGACCCATAAACCAGGAAAGGCCGAGTCGGCAGGCTAACAGGGCGTTGAGGTCACCACAAAGTGCATACACCCGCCTTCGGCAAAGAGATCAGTCACTCTTGTCTTTGTTTTTCATCTTCTCTTCCAGGCGACTCAACTTCGTATCCGCCCGATAGATGAACACCAACAACACTACAATCAGCACCAATGATGCTATCTGGATAACTCCCCACATCTCCATAAAGAACGCCTCCCAGTATTTAAAAAATTAAAACCACCCACCCCCCGACACCGGCAGGCATGACAATTTCCACCCACAGTATAGACCCTAAACAGCGAATTGAAACGCCACAAGGCGGCGGAAAAAACACGCCTGAAGCAGGGCTACTATCAACCTACGCCGATGCCTTTTTGGTGGCGAAACCAAATTGATAAATCAATTCGCTGTAGGGGATAAACAATTTCTCTCGCACGTTGGCGACGATCTCTCCCTTCTGCATTCGCACCACATCGTAAGTGGAAATCGCCGGCCGGCCAGCGTAACTGGCAAATGAAATTTTGCGCACGGGATCTGGAACAAACAATAACCGCCGGTCGTTGGTAGGCCGAGGGGTGATATCAACCAGCGTATCTCCCTCACCCTGCCAGACAGAGTAAAAGTGAGCCTCGACAATATCATTCGTTTTATCCTGACCCACCACCCAACCGTAGCAGAGCCTGCCGCCATCAAAGCGCGTTTTTACCAGATTATTGATGTGACAATTATCAAGCTCCGGTTCAAAACGCGTCTCTCGGCGCTGCTTCAATGACTGGGCTTTTTCAATCTCCAACCCCAGCGTCTCGGCCAGCAATTTCACCCGCCCATCGATTTTTTTTGGCGAAGTTATCCGTACCTTCATCGATTCTCTCCTACCCACACCGTGCCCTATATTTTTTTATGATCCAACAACAGGGCAAACTATATCGCCGCATGATGAAATTAGAAACAGGGACAGCCCTTAGATGGAACTGTAGCCCTCGGCGCTGATTTTATAGGAGACAATATAGGTGCCTTCTTCATCCACCTTGTGGAACAGAGTAAGAGTCTCAGCCGCTCTTTTGCCACCGCTGTATTCCACCTGGTACTCAAAGATAAAAAACCTTCCCCGAAGTGTTGTATTGACCTCCTGACGCTTGAACTGAAAAGAGGTCACTGTCCCCAACTTGTTGCGGGCGTGTTCCAGCACGCTACGCCATTCATCTTTCGTGCGCTTGGGAGAGCAGTAGGTCAGCGCTTCATCAACGTTCTGCTGCTGCAATGCTTCATAAAACTTATCTGCCTTGGCTTTGGCAAAATCGGCCGGCGGGTCACTCTTGGCGCACCCGAGCCCCATCAACACGGCAGCCAACAACACGAAACGACTCAACAATCCAACTCTCTGCAACATGACAACAACCTTGCTCTTAAAAAGGGATGGATCGATTCTACATGATTGCAGCACCAATCTCAGTCATGTTACACAGTAGCCATCTTGAACAATATGTGGATTGACTCATGATATTCAGGCAACTCTTCGAAAGCTCCTCTGCCACCTACACCTACCTGCTCGGCTGCAAGCAGAGCAAAGCGGCGGTGCTGATCGATCCGGTGCTGGAGACAGTGGAACGCGACATCAGTATCATCAACGAGCTGGGATTAACACTGGCCTACGTATTGGAAACCCACGTACACGCGGACCATTTAACGGGGGCCCGGAAACTGCGCTCACTCACCGGCTGCAAGATCGCCGGTGAGTGAGCGCAG
>JALTMR010000564.1 GCA_027001525.1 Gammaproteobacteria bacterium | reverse complement strand
TTTGAGAAATTCCACCGAGGTCAGCAAAACACCGGCATTGCCCACAATGGCCCGACCGGGTTCGATCAATATCTCCAGATCCCGTTCCGCCAGCCGCTCACCCAGAGCGGCGGCATATTCCGCCGGCTGGGGCGGCGTTTCATCCCGATACTGAATACCCAGCCCGCCCCCGATATCCAGGTGGCGAATGGAAATCCCCCGAGCAGCCAGCTCATCCACCAACAGCAGCACCCGGTCCAGCGCATCAACAAAAGGGGCAATCTGCGTCAGTTGTGAGCCGATATGGCAATCCACCCCCTCGACCTTCAGGTGGGACATGGCGACAGCGCGTTGATAAACCGCCATTGCAGCGTCGATATCGATGCCAAATTTATTCTCTTTCAGACCGGTGGAGATGTAGGGATGGGTCTGGGCATCCACATCGGGATTGACGCGAATCGAGACCGGAGCCTGTACCCCCAGCCCGCTGGCCACCTCTTGCAGACGCTCCAGCTCCGCCTCCGATTCAACGTTAAAGCACTTGATGCCCACCTCCAGTGCGCGCTGAATCTCATCCACCCGCTTGCCCACGCCGGAAAAAACGATTTTGCCCGCCTCACCACCAGCGGCCAGAACACGCTCCAGCTCGCCCACGGAGACAATATCGAAGCCCGACCCCATGCGTGCCATCAGATTCAACACCGCCAGATTGGAGTTCGCTTTGACGGCATAACAGAGCAGATGGCGGTGCTGTGCCAACGCCTGGTCGAAGGCGCGCCAATGGCGCTCGATAGTGGCTCGGGAATAGACGTAGCAAGGTGTGCCGTAACGGGCAGCAACTGCTGCCAAATCAACATCTTCGGCCCACAGGCGGGCATCCCGATAATTAAAATAATCCATAACGTTTCAACTTAGGGAGTGAGTTTAAGAATGGAGCTGGGTACGCTGCTCCGGGAAATAGAGATCTCCCTTCTGCCCGCAGCCGCTCAAGCCCAATACGAACAGCGCCGCACAACCGCAAAGGAGTATTGCACTTACCTTGGCCATATTCGCTCTCGGAAAAAAGGCGTCAGTATAAACCGCCTGAGGCGTCGCTGGCCAAGGCAATAGGCCGTCGCTAAGCGGGGGGGAGGCGGCGCACGTTATCGCCATGCGCGATCTGACGATTTAGCGCGCCATTGAGCTGGCCCTCAATCTCGCGCTTGTATTTGAGAAACTCGATTGTCGGCACACCCTCATCGCCATACGCGGCAAACAGACTGGGGGGCAGGTCCAGATCGGTGATAAAGATGGGGTAGAGCCTGGATTGCTTGCGCTTGCCGAGGATGAATGCCGCCACCTCGTTAAACAGCTCGGCCCCATATTCCAGTGAGGAAAACTCCTGCACACCGCAATAGATGGTAAACAGCACCTCACCCTGCTCACCCTCCTGCGCCAGCACCTGGACATCAAAAAGCCCTCTGCGCTGCCCGGCGGCATGGGCATCCGTCCGCCTGGCCTGCCACTGCCCTTGCCCATCCCGGCGCAGACGGTAGTAGGCGACCTGAATGCCATCCGACTGTTCATCGAGAAAATTGGCCAACTGGTAGTACTGGCGCTGCAATACCGCATCGAAAAAGCTGCCATAGTGACCGAGGATGTAGTCACTGCTGGAAGAGGCCGTCTTCTCGTAGTAGAGCGCACCACGCTCATCAATGACAAAGAGTTCGACCGACGCGCCGTTGTCCCGGAGAAAGCACTGCACCACCCCCTCTTTGTTCAATGGGTAGATCAGCGGCAGCAGGGTGTCGTTCAGGGCGTAGCGATCCGTGACCACCTGGCCAAAGCCTTGCCGCCCCTGCTCAAGGTGCTTCAGCAACTCGCTGAACGACGCCAGGTAGTGGTGGCGCAGCGTATCCCCCGCCATCTCCAGCACGTAGTAACTGTGCTCCACGCAGAAGACAAAGCGATTGGCCTGTGCCGCCGGGGCACCGTAGAAACAGTCAAAAATATCGCGGTAGAGACGCTCGATGCGCTGCGTAATCGCCATCTTGTGGCTGGAGCTAAAACACAAAATCACCGGCAGTGGTGGCGGCACGCCCCTGGAGGGGGGCATCCGCTTCATGTAGTTGCCGATAGACTGCAAAATGGCGTCGATACCTCGGTGATGGGAGGCGATCACCTCTTTCCAGCTCGTCACCAATACCTGATCAAAGCTCTCCACCAGGCATTCGTACATGCCACCGTAGCTAAAAGCATCCGTGCGATTGCTGGCCAGGTGTTTTCCCGCGC
>JALTMR010000563.1 GCA_027001525.1 Gammaproteobacteria bacterium | reverse complement strand
ATGAAGATGACCCAGCAGAGGCGCAGAGCCGCCACCAGTTGAACCGTCAGCTGCTACAGATGGCCAGCTCCCTGGCACTGTCTGAATTTGCCGAACTCCATATCGTTCACGCCTGGGAGGCCATGGCGGAGAGTTCGCTGCACGGTGCCTTCATCGATGCCTCCGAAGAGCAGATCGAGACCTACGTCAAAGAGGTGCAGCGGCAGCATAGGCAGAGTCTGGAGGCGTTAGTGGCGGAGATAACAAATGAACTCGGGAATGACACGCTGAACTATTTAAAACCCCAGATCCAACTCCTGAAAGGCTCGCCCCGCAAGGAGATCCCGGCATTTACCCAACAGATTGAAGCCGACCTCGTGATCATGGGAACTGTCGCCCGAACGGGAATTCCCGGCCTGTTTATGGGCAATACCGCCGAAACCATTCTCAATCGGCTCGACTGCTCAGTGCTCGCCATCAAGCCACCGGGGTTTGTGACGCCGGTGAGTTATTAGCCCCTCTTGTCCCGGTATGACAAGAACAGAAGGTGTCGCCTTCGAGCAGCGTCATGCATAGCAGGCTTTCAGCTGAGCCATCGCTTCGTTGATGGACTGGAGTTTTGCAGTGCTCCCTCCCCGATCCGGGTGGTGCACCATCACCAGGCGGCGATACTGCACCTTCACCTCATCAAAACTGACCGGCCCCGTCAGTCCCAGCACATCCAGCGCTTGCTGGTGGGGCTGATCACCGCTAAAACGGCGCCAGAACTGCTGAAGCAGGGCATCAACATCGGCGGCACTGGTGTTGGCCAGATGGGTCAGATCGAGATAATAGTCTCGCAGAGGGTCGGGCGTTTGCGGCAACGCTGAATCCACATGCTGATACGGTTTGAGCACAATGCTCAGGCAGTGAATATCCAGCTCCGCCTCGGCCCGGCGATGCAACTCATCACGTAAACGATAGAGGCAGTGAAACAGCAGAAAGTGAGACTGAAACAACGAGAGCGGATCACCCAGCGGAGCGCGCTGGTAGCAGGCCATGCCCGCCTCCGCCAGTCGCGCCATCAGATCAAACTCGCTCAGCCCATCGGGATGGTGATGCAGTTGCCCGAGAATGGTCTGCTGCAGTTGCTCAACTTTCCGTTTACCCCAATCGTCCACCATCTACCGGCTCCCTTGTCGTTAACGAGTGCATCGGCAGGTGACGGGACGAAGCTTAATGAGGCAAGCGTTACTCCACACTAGTGTGGTGTAACAGACAATACGTGCATATAGAGCGTCACAAATTTGTCGCAACAAGGCGCCGTTCGCAGGAAATGTCGACCACCTTTTCAAGAACGGCAACGCAGTGGCGGCGAATTTGTGGCGCTCCCTCCGGGCAAAGTGCTCATCCCCCATCTGCGTTGTTGTGTTTTCTCGACGTAGGCCCACACCTTTTCAAGAACGGCAACGCAGTGGCGGCGAATTTGTGGCGCTCCCTCCGGGCAAAGTGCTCATCCCCCATCTGCGTTGTTGTGTTTTCTCGACGTAGGCCCACTATGCCTTCAAAAACACGCCTAGCAGCTGGGGGATGAGCGCTTTGCTATATGCGCGTATTGTCTGTTACACCACACTAGTCTCCCTGGCAGGGGGGTGTTTGCGTCTGGATCGAGGCAGGATCGATTTTCAAAAATCCGCCCAGCTCTTCCCTGTTGGCCACGGCATCGGCCAGGGTAAAACCTTCGAGTACTTCCAGGAAGGCTTTCCGGGCGACCTTTAATCCCATGATCAAGGCGCAGCAGGTGGAGATGGGGCAGGTATTGCTCTCCTTGTCAAAACACTCCACCAGATTGAAGTTTGGCTCGGTTTCGCGCACGACGTCACCCACGTTAATCTCTTCGGGCGGGCGGGCCAGAACCATGCCACCCCCACGCCCACGCAGGGTTTTGATATATCCGAGGTTAGCCAGGTTATGCACCACCTTGACCAAATGGTTACGGGAGATAGAGTAGCTTTGCGCAATCTCGCTAATCGTGGCCTGATGCTCGGGCCGAATGCCGAGATAGATCAGAACCCGTAAGGAATAATCTGTGTATAGGGTAAGCTGCATACATCACCTCCTCGCTTAGCACCATCGACAGGGCAGCCCTCATCGCCCGTCAGCCGATGAAACTCCCCCCTTTTGCATGCCGCTGAAAATCCCCCGTGGCGCAATATGGTGTTATCAATTAAATCAAGGGCACCTCTATGAATTCATGACCCGGAATTCATAGAGGTGCCCTTAAAATACTCACTGATTTCTCGTCAGTTGCACCTGTTGCATTGAGTGGCTCACACCCACCCGCGGACTTTTCAACCACCTGCTTTGAAAAACATTATCCCTGATCGCTGGGGTCAATCAACATAAAAGCAGAAAGGATAACCACACCCCGGACGATCAGAACGCCAATACCCTGAGCACGGTGGTCAGGCCGCACCGTCTGATCACCTTTAAGCATTTTGCGGCCGGCCATAATCTGCATGACGTAGAGCGCATAGAGCGCCAGTACCAACATGAAGTGCATCCAGATCATGAAGGAGAGAATCTCCTCCTGTTCGATCAGCCGCTTGTACCAGTCACGGTTAAACACCAGCCAGACGGGAAAAGCCAGGTCGATGAGCATGATGCTGCCCATCACGCCGATATGGAGTATGCGATGCCTGGCCCAGAAAAATGCCGCCAACATCACCGCGTAGGTGGTCAGCACGAAAATCATGCTATCTGCCATGAAACGAATCCTTCATTGGGGCACCTCTATTGATTCCGGGTGTAGCAGATTGAATCCCAAATTCGTTACATCCAGGCGCAAATTGCAGGTAATAGCGGGACTATTACCAAAATTTGCAACGCCGATGTAGCGGGTTTGGGGTTTAAGGTGCGCATTCATGAATTAGAGGTGCCCATTATCTGTCTCATTGAAAAGGCCGCCGGCTCGCCATCGCGTGAGACAAGGTTCCACCATCGACAAACTCCAACTCGCCTCCCATCGGCACACCTCTGGCGATGCGCGAAGCCTTGACGCCGTGCCTGCGGCACAGCTCAGCGATGTAGTGCGCCGTCGCCTCCCCCTCAACGGTGGAGTTGGTGGCCAGCACTACCTCACTGATTTCGCCTTCGGCCAGGCGGGCGGTCAACTGATCCAGGCCGATCTGCTCCGGGCCGATACCGTCCAGCGGTGACAGATGTCCCATCAAAACGAAGTAGAGCCCACTGTAGACATTGGAGTGCTCAATTGCCGAAACATCTGTCGGCATCTCCACCACACAGAGCGTGGAGCGGTCACGCCGGCTGGAAGCGCAAATACCGCAAAGCTCAGCCTCAGTCAGCGTCCGGCAACTCCCGCAGTGGCCCACCCGGTCAGCCGACTCCACCAGCACGCTGGCCAGGCGCCGGGCACCGCTGCGATCACGCTCGAGCAGATGGTAAGCCATTCTCTGCGCCGACTTGGGGCCAACGCTGGGAAGACAGCGCAACGCCTCGATCAGCTCGCTTATCAGGGGCGACTCTTTCATGAACGTTGAAACAGCCGGCTAGAACGGCAGCTTCATGCCAGGAGGCAGGGGCATGCCGGCCGTCATGCCGGACATCTTCTCCTGAGAGGTTGCCTCAACCTGTCGCACAGCGTCGTTCACTGCCGCTGCCAGCAGATCTTCCAGCATCTCTTTGTCATCGTCCATCAGGCTTTGATCGATGGAGACACGGCGCACATCGTGACGCCCCGTCATCACCACAGAGACCATGCCGCCGCCCGCCTGGCCTGTCACTTCCATATTGGCCAGCTCTTCCTGCGCCTTCTGCATGTTCTCTTGCATCTTCTGGGCTTGCTTCATCAAGTTGCCAAGTCCGCCTTTCATTGCTTTACCTCATCTGTGGTTGATAGTGCTGGTTAAATCGACTGTACCGAGTCTTCCACAACCCGGCCATTAAATGTTCTGCAAATCTGCTGCACCACCGGGTCGGCGTGCATCGCCTGCACCGCCGCCTGGTGGCGATTTTTCGCCTCGCGCTGCTGGATGGCGGCCGGCGACTCCTGCCCCACCACCTCGGCAGCGACGGTATAGTTCAACACCAGCCGCTGGCCAAGGGCCTGCTGCAAACTGTCCTGCAGGCGTTTCTCCATACTGGGAATGCGGAGCGTGTTGTGCTGTGCCGCCAGAGAGAGGTGCAGCGTATCGCCCTCGCGCCCGGTCATGACGGAGTTGATCGCCAACTGATGGGCCATCCCCTGCAGGGGCAGACGCTCCACCACCCCGCGCCAATCTTCCGCCGAGTTCAACACCATGGCACCGGGTGCTGAATTTGAATCGCTTTCTGAGACTGCTTGCGCCACGGGCAACATGGCCTCGGCCTGCGCTGGCTGTGGCGGTGCTGACACCGGGCCAGCGGCAGAAGAGACCGGAGCAACCGGGGCCGGCACAGAAGGCGTGGGGGCAGACGTTGATACCGGGGCGGCTGCAACCCCTCTAGGCTTTCCCGAATCGGGACCACCCCTTGCACTGTTGAGCGCCGCTTTGGCACGGGCAATGCCGCTGCTGGCAACCGCCTTCGACGGGGCAGGCGCGGACGATGGCGGGGGCGATGTCGCAGCCACGCCGTGGCTGGATGGCGGCCTGGATCGGGACGACTCCGCAACCGGGGCCGACGCTTGCAAACCACTCAAATCCAGCGGCCGAAAGGCGAGCATACGCAACAAAATCATCTCGAATCCGGCCCGCTGCTCCGGCACATAGGGCAGATCTTTCCGCCCATTCAGGGCAATCTGGTAGAACAGCTGCACATCTTCGGCACGGATCGCCGCAGCCAGTGTCTTGACCTGTTCTGCATCTGCGCCCGCCGCCACCGCCTCGGGGGCCACCTGGGCCAGAGCCAGCTTGTGTAGCACCGAAATCAGCTCCCCCAGTACGGTGGAGAAATTAACCCCCAGCATCGCCAACTCATTGGCCGCCACCAGCAATGCGTCGGCATTCCCGTCCGCCAGGGCCTGAAGGATCGTGTAGACGTGGCTGCGATCTACCGTGCCCAGCATGGCCCGCACCTCGGCCTCCTTCAGCGTGCCGCCGCCATAGGCAATAGCCTGATCCAGCAGACTCAAAGCATCCCGCATACTGCCATCGGCCGCCTCACTGATCTGGGCAATGGCAGCAGCATCGGCTTCCACCCCCTCATCCTGCAACACCTGGGTCAGGTGGCCACCGATCATCTCCGGCGACATGCGTTTGAGATTAAACTGCAAACAGCGAGAGAGAATCGTCACCGGCAGCTTTTGCGGATCCGTCGTGGCCAACAGGAATTTCACATGGGGGGGCGGCTCTTCCAGAGTCTTGAGCAAGGCATTAAAACTGTGAGTCGAGAGCATGTGCACCTCATCGATGAGGTAGACCTTGAAGCGTCCCCGGGTGGGGGCATATTGCACATTTTCCAGCAGCTCGCGGGTATCTTCCACCTTGGTGCGCGAGGCCGCATCCACCTCAATCAAGTCGAGAAAACGCCCCTCATCAATCTCGCAACACGCGCTACAGACGCCACAAGGGGTGGAGGTAATGCCCTTTTCGCAATTGAGCGATTTGGCGAAAATACGCGCCACCGTGGTTTTACCCACGCCACGGGTACCGGTAAAGAGGTAGGCGTGGTGGAGACGGTCGTTGTCCAGCGCGTTAATCAACGCCCGCAACACATGCTCCTGGCCCACCATGGTGGCAAAACTACGGGGCCGCCATTTAAGCGCAAGTACCTGATAACTCATGCTGGAGAGGTCTCGAGATTGATAGATAGGGGGAGGATTCTAGCGCAAAACAGGGCGATTCACACGAAGGAAGACAGCGAAGGCAAAACAGAAAACTGGCGCACTGAAACAAATTGGGTGGCGACCCACGCCCGCCGCTCCCCGCACACGAGGCCACTACTGCCGTTGCTTCCTTCCGGACCTGGCGGGGTTCGCAGTGTTTCGTTGCGGGGTGACCGACGCAGGCCACCATAAACTTGGCATCGACAACTCGATGAGGGAGGCGAGTATACACAAAGGGAACCGCCCGCGCCACTGCGCAAAAAACCTGAAATATTACCCCCTTGTCATACCGGTACACACAACACCGGATCCGATGCAGAGCAGGGAAAAATGGCCAGCCCCGACCGGCCGATGAACGCTCCCCGAGAGGCCTTGCGGAATCGCTTTGAAACGAGTGGGAAGTGAGCGGATTGAGATGGCCATAAAGGAGTCGAACAGCCTCCCATGACTTGCATAATGTAAAGAAAACGAACATTCTGCTTCTCAACCTGCGGACTCGGTGCCACACTCAGCATGACAGACAGGGGCTCGGATGCCGCACAACCCGGGAGTACAGACTCAGATTCAGTCAACCAGTGATCTGAAAGCTGGTTTTATATGGTTCCGCATCAGGCGACTCACACCTGTAGACCACTTGCCTGCGACGGAAAGAGCGTGACAAGGAGGGAGTAAAATGCGAAGCAAGCTGGCTATCTCGGCTTTGGGCGTGGCGCTGTTGTTGAGCGCGTGTGATGACACCGACACCAACGTTGAAGACGATCTCAATATTGATCGAGGGGATGGTGGCAATCTGGTCGCCCGTTACGATCCTTCCCTCGGTGAGGTCCCCTCCCCCATTAACCTGGCTTTTCTCGGCTCTGCCGATGGTACGCTGAATATCAGCGTCGAGGATGAAAACAACGCAGCCGACCCCAAGGTCGCCATGAATTCGCTGGATGGTTTCTCTACCGTCGCCCCCCTTAAAACCACCATTGGCGCCGCCGCAGATGCCGCCACGTTCAACCAGAGTACCGTCAAGCTCTTTGAGGTCACGCTCAACGCCTATGGCCTCGTTGAGGCGATCTCTTCAGAATTAACTTACGGTGTTGATTACATCGCCAGCGTCTCATCGGTCGACAGCAGCGGTAAGACCATCGCCATTCTCCCTCTCAAACCACTGAAGCCCAGCAGCAGCTATCTCGCTGCCCTGACCACCGGCATTCAATCCACCGACGGCCGCAATCTGGTGCCTGACAGCATCTATAACATCACCAAATCCCCCCAGCCGCTGCATATCGATGGCGTTAGCCAGGTCAAGGTCTTAACGGATGAACAGGCGGTGGCATTGGAAGCCCTGCGCCCGTTAACCAATGCCCAGGAAGTTGCTTTGGCCGGGCAGGGCATCAACAGCAGCAGTGTGGCGGTGAGCTGGGTATTTTCCACCCAATCGGTGGGGGATGTATTAACCGCCGTTAAAGCACTGGCCAGCAGCAGCTCGGCCACCGACCTCACGCTCACCAGCGCCGCATCATCGCCACTGGTGAGTAACTTGGCCGACATTGCCGACGTCTACGCCGGCACACTGACACTGCCCTACTACCTGACCAATGCCAGCGCCAGCCCGGTCGACCCGCTCAGCAAATACTGGACCGGGCCCGGGGGCAGCAACCTGACCCGCTACGCGCCAACCCCTGTTGAAGTCAGCAATGAGCCAGAGTCGGTGCCTCTACTCGTCTCCATTCCCAACAATATCGCAAAGCCAACCAGTGGCTGGCCCGTGGTCATGTTCCAGCACGGCATCAATGAAAGCCGCATAGACATGCTATACATTGCTGAAATATTGGCAGGTGCAGGTTTTGCGACAGTGGCCATCGATCTGCCGCTGCACGGCCTGCCACCAGGCCACCCTCTCTACAGCGGTATCGAGCGCACCTTTGATCTGGATCTGGCTGACAACGCAACGCCCACCTCATGCGCCGAAGGCGTTGCCTTCCCTTGCGCTGATGGCACCGCTGACACATCGGGCAAGCACTTCATCAACCTGGGCAATCTGCAGGTCACCCGCGACAACCTGCGTCAGGCCGTAGCCGACCAGTTTGCCCTGTTTAATGCCTTGGGGAGCATGGACTATGACGGCGGTGGCGCAGACTTTAACACCGGTCAAGTCTATTTTGTCGGCCACTCGCTGGGGGGCATGGTGGGACTGGTCTTCGCGGCGCTGGAACCGGGTTTGCGCGATATGGTGGTGGCCATGCCGGGGGGCGGCATCGCCAAGTTGCTGGATGGCTCGGCCCGCTTTGGCCCGGTCATCGCTGCCGGGCTGGCGGGGGCCGGCGTTGTCAAAGGCAGCGCCGATTACGAGTCTTTTATGGCGGCGGCACAGACCTTGATCGACAGCGGCGACCCCATCAACTACACCCAGGCCTCGCACCCCGCGCGGGATGCCGCCAGTGGCCGCGGCGTACTGATGTTTGAAATCGTCGGCGACGGGGAGGGCAACCTGCCCGATCAGGTCATCCCCAACAATGTCATGGCCCTCGCCCCTGCCGGCACCGTTCCTGCCCCCCTGTCGGGCAGTGACCCGCTGGCAACCGCTCTCGGCCTCACGCCCGCCAGCAATTCCGAAACGGGCTCCAACCTCAAGCGTGTCATTCGCTTCACGGCAGGCGATCACAGCTCCATTCTTGATCCCTCAGCCAACGAGACGGTGACCACAGTCATGCAAACGGCTATCGCTGCCTTTCTCGCCAGCGATGGCGACACCTTGACCATCAGCGACACCTCAGTCGTCCAACCTTAACCACGGAACGGGAGACAGAACAGTGAATAGCCAATCGATGATCAGAACCACTGCGCCGTTACTTTTCCTGCTCTCGGGGGCGACGCAGGCCATAGAGATTCAGCAAGGCGAGCTGTATGGCAGTTGGGACACCACCCTCTCTTATGGCGTCGCCGCCCGCGTTGAGGATCGGGATCAGCGCCTTATCGGTATCGCCAACGGCGGCAGTGCCTATGGCGTGAACTCGGACGACGGCAACCTCAACTACGGCAAGGGTGTCTACAGCAATATTTTCAAACTCACCACGGAGATGGAGCTGAACTACCGCAACTTCGGTGGCTTCATCCGCGCCATTGCCTTCTACGACTACGCCACTGAAAAACTGGATCGTGACAAGGCCCCGCTCAGCGACGAGGCCAAAACGCTGCTCGGCAGCGACATCGATCTGCGCGACGCCTACCTCTGGGCGCTGTTCGATGTGGCCGACAAGCCAGCGGAAGTGCGCATCGGCAACCAGCTCCTGAGCTGGGGTGAAAGTACGTTCATTCAAAAC
>JALTMR010000562.1 GCA_027001525.1 Gammaproteobacteria bacterium | reverse complement strand
AAACGGGTATATTTACCCAGAAAGGTTAACCGCAACGAGCCGATGGGGCCGTTACGCTGTTTTCGTATCAAAATTTCCGCGGTGCCTTTCGCCTCACTTTCCGGATTATAAACTTCGTCACGATAGATGAAGATGATCACGTCGGCATCCTGCTCAATGGCGCCGGACTCCCGCAGGTCAGACATCACGGGGCGTTTATCCGGCCGTTGCTCCAGACTCCGGTTAAGCTGAGACAGTGCGATCACCGGCACATTCAGCTCTTTGGCAACGGCCTTTAGTGAGCGCGATATCTCCGAGATCTCGGCGGTGCGGTTTTCGTTAATCCCCGGCACTTGCATCAATTGAAGATAATCGATCACGATTAACCCCAGCGGCCCGTGCTCACGCACCAGACGCCGGCATCGAGTACGTAACTCGTTAGGAGACAGGGCCGGTGTGTCATCGATAAAAAGCGGTTTCTCCTGCAACAAGCCGATGGCGGAGGTCAGACGCGGCCAATCATCATCGTCGAGCTGGCCGCTACGTATTTTGTGCTGATCAATGCGCCCCAGTGAGGAGAGCATCCGCATGGCCAGCGATTCGGCAGGCATCTCCATACTGAATACGGCGACGGGCTTGCCACTGGTCATGGCCGCATGCTCGGCAATGTTCATCGAGAACGTGGTCTTGCCCATGGATGGACGCCCCGCAACGATGATGAGGTCTCCCTCCTGAAGGCCAGAGGTCATCTCGTCGAGATCGTTGTAGCCCGTAGACAGACCGGTGATGCCGCCATCCTGATTAAAGAGCAGATCGATACGATCCACCACATCCACCAGGACATCGTTAATTGCGGCGAAGCCACCCTTGTTGTTGGCACCCTGCTCGGCAATTTCGAAAACGGCCCGTTCTGCGTTATCCAGCAGCTCCTCGCTGCTGCGCCCCTCGGTATTGAAGGCGCTGTCACTGATATCGGTGCCCACCTTGATCAACTGCCGCAGTACCGAACGCTCGCGGATAATATTGGCGTAAGCTTTGATATTGGCCGCGCTGGGGGTGTTGTTGGCCAGGGTACCAAGGTAGCTCAGCCCACCGGCCGTTTGCAGCTCATTGCGCTTGTCGAGCCACTCGGAGAGGGTCACCACGTCAAACGGTGTGTTCTCATCCGCCAGATGCCTGATGGCCTGAAAAATCAGGCGGTGGTCTTTACGGTAGAAATCCCCTTCGGCAACCACCTCCCCCACCTGTTCCCAGGCCGAATTCTCCAGCATCAACCCGCCCAGCAGCGACTGTTCCGCCTCCATCGAGTGGGGCGGCACTTTGAACTGCTCAGTGGCATCGTCATTAAAGAGGTTAAAACCAGAAACTTCAGGCATAGTTAGGCATCAAAAAACGCTACGAATATGTCGCGGCTACAATGCGCCATGTTGAAAAATATTACAAGTTCAAAAACCAAAAAAGGCGTGCTGACACGATCGTGCCAACACACCTTTTTAAATCAGCCCCCAAAGGGGGGTGATTCGTTCGTCATTACTCGGGAATGACATTCACGGTAACGGATGACACCACATCAGCATGGAGCTGAATTTCAACCGGGTATTCACCAACGTTACGCATCGGACCTTCGGGCAGTCTAACTTCCTGCTTTTCGATCACAATACCGGCAACCGCAGAGATTGCCTCAGCAATATCAACTGTACCTACTGAACCAAACAGCTTGCCCTCTTCACCCGCACGACGAACGATTTCAACAGTCAGGCTGCTTACCTTTTCAGCGCGTGCCTGGGCGGCTGTCAATGCATCAGCGGAGATCTGCTCCAGCTCCTGACGGCGTGCTTCAAAGTGTTCGCGATTCGCAGGAGTCGCCATAACGGCTTTGCCACGAGGAATCAAAAAATTACGGGCATAACCCGGACGAACGTTTACCTGATCACCCAGGGAACCCAGGTTTTGTACTTTATCCAACAAGATAACTTCCATCTCGCACCTCTGCTCAATGATGTATAAATTTAATTCTGATCTTCATCGCGCTTTTCTCTGCCATCCTTTTGGGTGGCCTGAGGCAAACGCGCCCTGAAATTTGTCCAGCTATCAGCAAAACCAACAGCGGCCAGCATTGCAACGATGTGGGGCAGGGCAAACAGCATCATCACATAGAGCGCCACGAGCCAGTTGGTACTTCTGCCCGTGACGGCGATCAAGTGATGCACAAACCCCAGCCCGACAATGCTGTATATCAGCATCACCGTCATCATTAAATCGGATGCCAGTGAGGCGATGACTCCGGGGCCAAA
>JALTMR010000561.1 GCA_027001525.1 Gammaproteobacteria bacterium | reverse complement strand
GACATCGGCTGCACCCGCCGAGGCGGGTGCAGCCGATGTCTCTCTGAAGGGGAAGGCGTGGATGGTGCAGATCGGCAGCTTTTCCACCGAAAGCAAGGCGTTTATTTTTCGTAACAAGCTGCGGGAGATGGGCTACGCGGCCTACATCGTCCCAGGTGAAAACAGCACCGGCGAGCGCTTTTTTCGTGTTCGGGTCGGGCCTGAGATTTTGCATTCCAGGGCCGAGGCGATGCGTAAGCGTCTGAAAAAAGACACGGGGCTGGACGGGCTGGTGATGCGTTTCCGTTAGCCTCGTCTGTGATGCGCTACCGCTGGTGAGTAAACTTCTGTCATTACGCTGGTTTTTTGGTTTAGCCGCTTCAGCTTGTGGGTGTGGTTTGGTAAAATCGCCGCCTCTTTCCTATTTGATCCCGCTGATATGATTCGCTCTGATTTACTGTTTGGTGTCGTTGCCCCATGAGCGCAGTGGACTACGCGATTCTGGCCGTTCTTCTTATCTCTCTCGTTATCGGGGTCTGGCGTGGCTTTGTGCGTGAGGCGCTCTCGGTAGTGATCTGGGTGGCGGCGTTCTGGCTGGCCTATGGCGGTGCTGAAGCACTGGGGCAGCAGATTGATGGTGCCATTGGCGATCAGGTGCTGAGTGTCTTGATCGCCTTCATCCTTATCTTTCTTACGGTGCACATTGTGGGGTTTTTTGCCTCCCGTCTGTTGTCCAGGGTGGTGAAAACAATCGGCCTGAGCAGTGTTGACCGTGTTGCTGGTGCGGGTTTTGGTGTATTGCGCGGCTTTGTCATTGTCGCGGTGCTGGTGTTGTTGATTGGCTATACGCCGCTGCATGAGTCTGCGTTGTGGGCTGACTCCTATATGGTTGGCGTGGTCAGTGAAGCACTGGGCTGGCTGCAAGAGCGCTACCCGCTGGGCCTGGGTGATCGATGGGTCAACGTGGTGAAATAGATCCGGGCCGGGTCGTTACAGTCCGGGCAACAGATTCCTAAACGATTTCGAATTAAGGGTTAAATGGCATGTGCGGAATTATCGGTATCGTAGGTACTAGCGATGTAAATCAGGCGTTGTATGACGGCCTGACTGTGCTCCAGCATCGCGGACAGGATGCGGCGGGCATCGTCACCTGCGATGGAGGCAAATTGTATCTGCGCAAAGACAACGGTCTGGTGCGCGATGTTTTTAAAACCGCACACATGCTGAATTTGCGTGGCCGTATGGGGGTGGGGCATGTGCGCTACCCCACGGCCGGATGCGCCAGCTCGGCCGAAGCGCAGCCTTTCTACGTCAACTCCCCCTACGGGATTACCCTGGCCCATAACGGCAACCTGACCAATGCCGATGCGCTGAAAAAAGATCTCTACAACGAAGATCTGCGCCACATCAACACCAACTCCGATTCGGAGGTGATTCTCAATATCTTTGCCCATGAGCTGCAACGTCTGGGGAAACTGCGGGTCAATGCCGACGATGTGTTTGAGGCCGTCGCGGCTGTCCACCGCCGTTGCCGGGGGGCCTACGCCATCGCCGCCATGATTACCGGCTACGGCATTGTCGCCTTTCGTGATCCCCACGGTATTCGGCCGGTGGTCTACGGCAAGCGCGAGACCGAGGCGGGAACGGAGTATGCCGTGGCCTCGGAAAGTGTGGCGCTGGATGCGCTGGATTTTGAACTGATCCGCGATATCGAACCGGGTGAAGCCGTATTTATCGGCCTGGATGGTACGCTGGAGACGCGCCAATGTGCCGAAGCGCCGACCTATTCGCCCTGTATTTTTGAGTATGTCTATCTGGCGCGTCCCGATTCGATTATCGACGATGTCTCCGTCTACAAAGCCCGCCTGCGCATGGGGGAGAAGCTGGCAGAGAAGATGCTGCGCGAGTGGCCGGAGCATGATATTGATGTGGTGATCCCCATTCCCGATACCAGCCGCACCTCGGCGCTGCAGCTGGCCAACCGTTTGGGGGTGCTCTACCGCGAGGGGTTTATTAAGAACCGTTACATTGGCCGTACCTTTATCATGCCGGGCCAGGTGCAGCGTAAAAAATCGGTCAGGCAGAAGCTCAATGCCATTGAGCTGGAGTTTAAAGGCAAGAATATTCTGCTGGTGGATGATTCCATCGTCCGCGGCACCACCTCCCAGCAGATTATTCAAATGGCCCGTGACGCAGGGGCCAAAAATGTCTATTTCGCTTCGGCGGCTCCGGCGGTGCGCTACCCCAATGTTTATGGCATCGACATGCCGGCCAAGAGCGAGCTGATCGCCTACGGCCGCAGTGATGCGGAGGTGGCCCAGGCTATCGGTGCCGATAAGGTGATCTACCAGGATCTGAGCGATATGGAGGAGGCGGTGCGCATGCGCAATCCAAACCTGGAGCAGTTTGACAGCTCCGTTTTTAACGGTCAGTACGTGACCGGCGATGTGGACGACGCCTATCTGGCCGGTCTGGAGCAGGTGCGCAGTGATAGCGCCAAAACTGATCGGGATGCCAAAAATATTGACATCATCGATCTCCATAACAGCAACTAGCCCGCCGTGAGCGACGCCTGGCGCAGTGTATTTGAGGCTGCCGAGGCCTGTTTGGCTGCTGTTGAGGTGGATGAAAAGCTGCGCCTTACTCAGGTGGCCGCCCAGGCCTGGCGGGACGGTCTGCTCAAGACGGCCAGCGACGCGCCCCCCCTGCCCATCGGTCAGCCCGGCCGGCCGCCGAAGCCGGCACTGGTTAAACCGGGCAACGTGCCGAAGCGTGGCCTGGGCTCGGAGGCCGGGCGGCTTCACCTGATTCACGCCCTGGCCCATATTGAATTCAACGCCATCGATCTGGCCTGGGATGCGGTCTATCGTTTTCGTGATATGCCCACCGCCTTTTACGGCGACTGGATTCGGGTGGCCGATGAGGAGGCTTATCACTTTGGCCTGTTGCGTGATCGCCTGCGGGACAGGGGGCACGAATACGGTGATTTCCCGGCCCATAATGGCCTGTGGGAGATGGCGCGCAAGACCGCCTTTGACCTCATGGTGCGCATGGCTCTGGTGCCGCGCGTGCTGGAGGCCCGGGGCCTGGATGTCACCCCCGCCATCATGAAGCGCCTGCGTAGCGTGGGGGACGAGCAGACGGTGGCCTGTCTCGAGGTGATTTTGACCGATGAAGTGGGGCATGTGGCCATCGGCTCACGCTGGTTTGCCTACGAGTGCGAGAGGCGGGGGCTGGATATGGAAACCACCTTTCGCAACCTGATTCAGGAGTACTATGAGGGCGAGCTGCGTGGGCCGTTCCATGTTGAGGCGCGTATGAAGGCGGGCTTTTCGGCGGCGGAGCTACGCGCGCTGGAATCACTGGCAGGTGGCGGGGGTTGACTGTTGATCGGCCCGCAAAATGGCTAAGGGGGAGAGTATGAAACGGATCTCGTGGTTAGCGCGGCTTACGCTGCCATTTTTGTTTTTTGTTATCGCTGGTGCAGCGCAGGCGCAGACGGCAGCGGGCGATTCGCGCATCTATATCGCACCCTCCATCTCCTATGACCTCATCGACAAGGCGCGCGGTGCAGACAACGGGCTGGGGATGAAATTCAGTACCGGTATCCCTCTGATGCAATCCCTGGTGGCGGAGTTTTCCCTGTTTGGTGGCGCATACGCCAGCAGCAACGGGGATTTGAGTATCGGAGGGGGGCTGTTGGATGGCCTCTATTTCTATCGTCGCCAGGATCGCATGGCCCATTTTGTCGTGTTGGGGGCGGGCCTGATCCGCAGCACCCTGAATAATGACGCGGTGACCAATGTGATGAGCAATGTCGGCTGGGGACTCGTCTACCGTTTTGATGAGCGCATCAGCATGCGCAGTGACATTCGCTACCGCCTGGAGAGCAGTGACGCAGGCAGCCGCAGTGACTGGCTGATGGGGGTGGGGTTTGTGGTGCCTATCGGCAATCTGCCCGAGTAACTCAGCAGCTTATCCCCGCTCCCCGTCTCGTTCGTTTCGGCAGCAGTTATTTGATGCAGACCTTTCTGATCTGCGGATAGTCTGTCAGCCCCTGCAGCACTTTTTCGATGCCGTCCTGTTTCAGGGTGCGCAGCCCCTCCTTGTTCGCCGCCGCCTGGATGACGGGCACCTGCGCCTTCTCCAAAATGAGATGTTTTACCTGGGGGGAGGCGACCAGCAGCTCGTGCAGACCGAAGCGGCCGCGATACCCGGTGTCATTGCATTCGACGCAGCCGACGGGTCTGTGTAGCGTAAATTTCCCGTTCTCGTCGGCAAAGGCGGTTTTCCACTGCGCTATCTGATCGGCCACATAAGCTGTCGCCTCTTCCTCATTCTCCACCCCCAGCAGATGCTCGGCGCAGTAGTCTCGCGCCAATTGGGTGATCTCTTTGTCATCGGGATGGTACGCCTCTTTGCAGCTGCTGCAGAGGGATTTGCCCAGTCGCTGGGCCAGAATTCCAAGCAGCGCGTCGGCAAAGTTAAACGGGTCCATGCCCATGTCGAGCAGGCGGGTGATGCTCTCCACCGCCGAGTTGGTGTGCAGGGTGGAGAAGACCAGGTGGCCGGTGAGTGAGGCCTCTACGCCCATGCTGGTGGTCTCCTCATCGCGCATCTCTCCGACCATGATGATGTCGGGATCCGCCCGCAAAAAGGCGCGCATGGCGGCGGCAAAGGAGAGGCCGATCTTGGGATTGACCTGCACCTGGCGCAGCCCTCGCTGGGTAATCTCCACCGGGTCTTCCGCCGTCCATATTTTGCTTTCAGCATTATTCAAATGGCCGAGGATGGAGTGCAATGTGGTGGTTTTGCCCGAGCCGGTAGGGCCGCAGACCAGAAACAGGCCATAGGGCTTGGTGACCGCGTCAAGGAGCTGTTTCAGGTTGTGCTCGCTTAGCCCGATGCCGTCGATAGGCAGCGCCTTGCTGCTGGCCAGTATCCGCATCACCACGTCTTCCGTGTCGCCGGCGGTGGGAATGGTGGCTACCCGCAGCTCGATGTTGGCCGGGCCAAACTTTTTAAAGCTGATCTTGCCATCCTGAGGTTTACGCTTCTCGGAGATGTCCAGCTTGGCCATGATCTTGATACGAGAGATCAGCGGGTTGCGGTATTGGGCGGGGAATTCGTGGTATTTGATCAGGGTGCCGTCCTTGCGAAAACGCACCACCGTCTTGGCCTTGCCGGGAAAGGGCTCAATGTGAATATCGGAGACGCCCTGCTGATGAGCGTCGAGAATGATTTTATTGATCAGTTTAACGACGATGTTGTCAGCCAGTTCCGATTCAGATTTAGAGAGGGGGCTTTCGTCCAGCGCGGCGGCGGCCTCCTCTTCCTCCTCTTCGATGTCATCGAGCACGCCGGCATCGGTCTTGTAGTACATGTGGATGGCGGCATCGATATCCTCGGCGGTGGCCATGACCGGCTCGATGTATTTGTTGGTGCGAAACTGTAAATTCTCCAGCGCCTTGAAATCGAGCGGGTTCTCCATGGCGATGGCGAGTTTGTCTGAGAATTCGTAAAGCGGGACGACGCGGTGATCAAAGACCAGATCCTCCGGCACGAGCTGGATGGTGGCGGGCAGAATCTGGAATTCCTTGATATGGACGAAGGGAATGCCCACTTTTTTTGCCAGCGCTTGCTGAATCTGCGGTCGGGAGACCAGCTTCTTGCTCACCAGAATTTCACCCAGTGGCATTTTGCGTTTTGTCTTTTGCTCTTCCAGTGCCTCTTCGAGCTGCGCCTCACTGATCATTTTTTCGCTGGTGAGTATTTCCCCCAAACGCATTTGCGGCATCGCCTTCTGGCGCTGTAATGCCTCTGCCAGCTGCTTGGCGTTGACGACCTTCTGGCCGACGAGATAGTCCCCCAGTGGTTTGCCCCGGGTCTGCGTCTGCTCCTCGGCAGCGTTTTCCACCGCCTCGCGGCTAACGCTGTCTTCTTGGACTAAGATATCTCCCAGTGGCTCGCCGATACTCTGCTTCCCAATCGCTCCGTGGGGAATGAATATGTGGATATATTGACTGTCGGCGCATTTTTTAAAGAGGTGGAGTCCGCAGCTGTCCACCCGCGAGCCAAAGGTCTCTCCTTGGAGTTTGGAGTGGTCCTGGAATTCGATAACAAACGGTTGGCAGGGATTAGGTGTGTCGATTGCACTGCTGTCCTGCTTTTGCAGGGAGTAGTCTGGTATCCAGGCCGAGGGGGTGTTGAGCTGCATCGCCTTGATGTCGCCCATGTCGAAGTCGATGCTTTGGCTATGCCCCTTGCGGGTAATGCTGATGAGGTTGTTCTGGTTGTCGAACGCAATCAACTCACCTTCCAGTTTCTGGCCGTTGGACATGAACAGGCTGACCGGCGCACCCGCCTGAATGGGTGAGCTTTGGGGGGCGGTCATGGGAGGCGTCGGAAGTGCGATTGCATTAGCCATGCGTCATTCCTTTGGAAATCCTTTTTCGGAGAGCCGGGTTGATCGATCCATTTGTCTATTTGGCACAGAGCATATCGACCGCCCAGGACGGGAATTTAGGCATACTGGCCGAGGGACGTTATAAGCTATGTTGAATATGTACCTTTAAGATGGCGTGCGGCACCGGGGTCTGGTGGTGTCGCTGTGTTTATATGTGAGAGAGCATGACGGATATATTGCGAAAAATTGGACGTTTCTGGCTCGGAGATGCCGCGCCGAAACTGCCTCCCAGGGAGATTCTTTTTTCTGCGCTCGGGGCAGGCCTGGGGATGGTTGCCGTGGCGTGGGTGAGCCGGTTCTATATCGGTGATGCCAGTCTTTTTCTGGTGGCCTCCATGGGGGCTGCAACCGTGCTTTTTTATGCGGCGCCTCACAGTCCGCTGGCCCAGCCCTGGCCTTTCGTGGGAGGGCATCTGGTGTCGGCAACGGTGGGGGTGACGTGTGCCTATCTGCTGGATGACCTGGCCCTGGCGGCAGCGCTGGCGATCTCCCTGGCTATTTTGTCTATGTTGCTGCTGCGCTGTCTTCACCCGCCGGGCGGTGCGGTGGCTTTGCTGGCGGTATTGGGGGGCGACAGTGTGCGTGATTTGGGTTACCAGTTTGTGTTGATGCCTGTGGCCGTGAACGTGGCGCTGATGCTTGCCACTGTTCTGGTGGTGGTGAATTTGACGCCAGGGCGGCGCTACCCTGTTGGCCTGGCCGTGCCGACGAAACAGCAGCAGGCCGACCTCGATATCACCGCCTCGGCGTTTGATCAGGAGGACCTAAAGGCGGCGCTGGCGCAGATGAAGACCTACATCGATATCTCCCAGGGGGATTTAAGTAAAATCTATGCGCTGGCGGCGCTGGAATCGAAAAAGCGGCGCATGGGGTTTATCCATTGCCGGGACATCATGACGCACCCCGTGCTCAGTGCCGAGTTTGGCACGCCCCTTGGCGAGGCCTGGGCCCTGATGCACAAACACAAAATTAAAAGTCTGCCCGTGGTGGATCGGGCCAAGCGGGTGGTGGGCATTGTGACGGTGAATGATTTCGTTAAGGAAGCGCATGGGTTTAGTGGTGATGGGGCGATTCATGAACGCCTGATGCAGTTGATCAAGCGCACCACCGCGTTGACTTCGGATAAAGCAGAGGTGGTGGGGCAAGTGATGACTTCACCGGCGATGACGGTATCGGAAGAGACGCATATCCTCTCCCTCGTCCCTATCTTTGCTGAACGAGGCATTCACCACCTGCCGGTAGTGAATGACGAGAAACGTCTCATTGGCATGATTACCCGCTACGATGTCATGCAGGCGCTGCACGATCACGAGGGGCTGCGTTAAGAGAGCCACTGTCAGGTGGCTGTTTGCAGGGTATTTGCTGCGGGGGGAGGGAAATGTTACTGGCTGGCAAATTCGAAAGGATCTGCCAGTATCTCCTGGAATGACGCACCTGCCAGAAAAGCCTTCTTTTTCGTTTCCGCTACCATGGTGGGGTGGCCGCAAAGGAATACCCGCCACTGGCTGAGTTTCTCCTGCGCTTTAAGTGCTACCTCATTGGCTCGGCCGGCACTGAATCCTTCCGGTACATCGCTGCCTGACAGGCACGGCGTGTAGAAAAAGTTGCTGTGCGCGTCTGCCAAAGCCTTGAGTTCATCGACGAGATAAAGTTTGTCGGTGGTGCGGCTACCGTGATAGAGGTGTATTTCACCCGTGTGGCCCTGGGCGAGGGCATCGCGGGCGATTCCCCACAGGGGTGCCAGGCCGGTGCCGGTGCCGATCAGCAGCATGTTCTGCTGCGGCTTGTCGTTCAGATAGAAACAGTTACCGTGGGGGCCGTCGATAATAATCTGTTCGCCCACGGCGAGTTCATTGTGCAGCCAGGTACTCATCTTGCCATCGGCCACTTGCTCGATGTGGAGTTCGATGTAACCCTCGTCGGCGAGGCTGGCGATAGAGTAGCTACGGCTGATGCCCTGTTCGTGGATGTTGATAAATTGCCCGGGCTGATATTTGATCGGGCTCTCGGGTTTGAGCCTCAGGCGCATGATTCCCTCTTTTAGATCGGTTTTTTCGCTGACCACTGCACACACTTTGGGCATGGCACTGTCATCGGGTAGAGCAACCTGGAGGTCTTGTGTCGGTTTGCAGACACAGGCGAGAAAATAGCCCTGTTGCTGCAGTGTGGGGCGCAGCCCCTGTTGCGAATCTTGTGGTGGCGTCCCCTCGGTGGCCCGCATCAGGCAGGTCTGGCAGACACCGCTACGACAGGATGAGGGGATATCCACACCATGACGGCTTAAACAGTCCAATACAGTTTCGTCTGTATCACATGCATATTGCTTGTCGGAAAATTTAATCGTGGTCATGGTGTGGTTTGGGTTCCGTCTTATTTGTTTAGTACGTCATTGCGCGTTGATTCTGCGATGGCGGCGGCCTCGGCAATCAGATCATCAGGCACACCCAGCTCTTTCAGTGTCGCGCCCAGGTTCTCCATGACAGCATCGAAGTGGGAGTCATTCAACCCCTTGTCGACCAGGTGTTTGTGGCCATCGCGCATGTCTTTGCCGCTGTAATTGTGAGGACCACCCAGGGCCATCGTCAAGAAAGCTTTTTGCTTGCCTGCCTGCTTTTCCATGTCAACGCCTTCGAAGAACATGTTGATGCGGTCGTCCGCCAGTACTTTGCGGTAAAAAACATCGACTGCTGCATTAACGGC
>JALTMR010000560.1 GCA_027001525.1 Gammaproteobacteria bacterium | reverse complement strand
GCGTTGCCGCCATCCTCCCCGTTCTGCTGCGCCTCAAGTTCATCTACGGCGATCGCCTCGGCCCGCTCGGCCAGTTCGAGTTGAATGTCGGCCAGGCGGCGCTGGGCCTCGGCATCGAGGGCGGACTGCTGCTCCAGCGCGACGTACTGCTGATACTGCTCGATGGCCCTGACCGAGGCCAGTTCCAGATCGGTATTGACGTTTTTCGCCACGCTGGGCAGTGGCTGATCGTTGATGCTGCTGAGCAGCGGTCCCTTCGGGTTGCTGCCACAGGCGGCCAGGAGGCAACTGAGCGCCAGCAGCAGCGTCTGTCTGGGCCCCGTCATGGTCTGTCGTCCTGTGGTGGTGATTGGGGTTGTACGACCGGCTGGGCTGCGGCGTGGTCGTAGATTTGCGCCAGGGCAAACTGGGCCCGGCTGATGTATTTGTCCAGCGCCTCACCCTGGGTTTGCAGCACGGCCATCGCCATCTGCTCCACGCGCTCGGCCTGTTGTTGTTTGAGCCGACGGGTTTGCGCCTGCTGCACCTGGATCTGTGCCTGCATCAGCGCGATGCGGTCCTGATAGCCAGCAAAGCCCTGGCGGGCGGTGACGAGTGCCTTCTGGATGGACTCTCGGGCTGCGGCCATGTCATCGATTGCACGTTCAAGCTGGATCAAACCTTTTTTAACCGTCCAGAGGCGCGCCTTGTAGTCGCCGTCCAGCTGCCAGATCAACAGCCCTTTTAGCAGGCGGTGGTTGCGTCTCAGTTTGTTGTATTTGGGCTCGTCCGGCAGCCGCTTCAGGCGTTGCTCCATGTCGGCCAGCTTGAGCCACTGCTTGCGCTCGTCATCGTGGGCCAGTTGCAAGGTGTAGTTGGTGGTGTTGATCGCTTCGTGGTGTTGCTTGAGTTTTTTGTACTGGTGGCGGATAGCATCCAGGTCCACCAGGCTCAGGCGCTCGTGCACCTGTGGCACGCGGGCCGCGTAGCCTTCGCGGCGGGTGGCGAGAATATCGTTGAAGGCGTCGATGCTGTTACTCCATTTCTCCAGCGTGGCGGAGATGGCCATCAGGTCGAGGTAGTTCCTGACCGCCTCACGAAAGGGGTTGCCGGCGAGCAGGGGGTAGAGGTACTGGCTCTCCTCGCTCTTGGGCAGGGCGTGCAGTTGCCAGGTGCTTTCGAACGGCTGGGTGGGGTTGAGCTGGCTCACGGCGTCGAGCAACGCCCCTTCCTGGATGGTGGTGATGACGTCATTAAGCAGTGCCTTCTCCAGCTGAAGTTTGGCCAGCGTCTCTTCGTAGCGTTTGGCCGCTGTGCCCAGTGCGCCGATTTTGCTGTAGGCATAAGGCACGCCGATCAGTGCTTCCTGCGTGGTGTGCTGGATGGTGTCGCGCTCGCTCAGGGCCTGCCAGAAGCGTATCGCCTGTTCGTACTGCTCCTGTTTGACGTGGGCCCAGCCGGCCCCCAGCAGGGCGTTGCTGGCGAAGGGGCCGGTGAGGCGGATCTTCTCGAAATAGGTCAGCGCACGGGCCGGGTCGCCCCGGGTCAGGACGGTGTTGGCGATGGCGAGATTGGCCTTGTCGGCGAGGGCCAGTTGCTCGCTATCCTCGCTCTCGAGGTGGGTGATCTGCTCCAGCACGCTGATGCCCGCTTCAATCTGCTGGTCGAGAATCAGGGCCACGGCGCGATTGAACAGGGCGTAGGGGTAGAGTTCGGGTTGCTCTGATGCACTCCATTGCTGAAGCAGGTCGGCCGCTTCCTGATAGCGTTGCTGAGCGATGAGCACCTGGCCGGCAAGCAGCTGCCGTCGCCCCTCCTGTGACGCCTCCATGACCCCATCGATATGGGCCAGCGCGGCTTGCGCATCACTGTGATGGCCCTTTTGGAAGGCGATGTTGGCAAGCTGGAACCAGGCCCGGTTGCGGATGTGGAGGGGGATGTCCTGTTCATCCAGCAGCGCTTCAAACAGCCTCTGCGCCTCGCGCTGCATGCCGTAGTTGAGGTAGAGACCCGCTTCGAGGATTTTTGCCTCTTCGGCATGGTGTTTCAGGTGGCCTTGCTGCTCGGCCACTTGAAGCTGCGTCAGGGTGGCCAGCAGATCGTTTTGATAGAAGTGGAACAGCACCTCGCCGTAGTGCAGGTCTTTGACCGCGCTGGGTCGCTCGGTTTCAGCGGCGGATACCGCGGTTGCGGGAGCGACGAGCAACAGCGCGGCAACAAAACAGCGGCGGAGATTCTTTTTTTTTGCCCGGAGCTTGGGGGAGGTGGCTACCATTCTGTAATCGAAAATTCAGGTTGCTGGGTGACGATGT
>JALTMR010000559.1 GCA_027001525.1 Gammaproteobacteria bacterium | reverse complement strand
GGGCAGAGTTGCGGGGTGTGGCCGTTGCTTGAGCGACAAAGTTGAATGATGCGCCCCCAGTGTTGTGCTGCAACACCGGGGATGATGATCTGCCCGATGCCCAGCTCACGGCAACGCTGCAACACCTTGGCCCGGTCGTGATCGAAGGCGGGGAAGTCGAGATGGCAGTGGCTGTCAATGAGGTTCATGCGTCCTATTTTAGCAGTTGGGGCTTGTCGGCAGTTGGCGACGATGTGGGGGCTGACTGATGTGTGTCAGAGACAAACACCGTGCACCTCTTTAATATTCCCTGAATCCGTACCTTTAGGTATCCCCGTGAGCTATTAACCCGAGTAGGCCTGCCCCGTGATTGAGAGTGTGATAGATCAGCTTGTCAAAGATGCTCAGGCATCATTTCATCGTCGTGCCCTGGTGCTGGCGGGCGATGCCGTTTGGGGGCGGGAATCGGCGGCTCAGGGTTTGGCCGCTACGGCGCTGGAGCAGGTGTTGTGGATCTCTGATGATGCCCCGCCGGGGGCGGAGGCCTTGCCTGCAACGAAGGTGGCCCAATTGCTGGGGCAGGAGGTGGAGGCGCTGGTTTTTGATATCCACAGCGGCTGTCATGTGGATGCCCTGGGGGCCGTGGCCGGCACCATTCGGGGCGGAGGGCTGTTGATATTGCTGCTGCCTTCGCTTGAGTCGTTGTGGCAGTTTGATGACCCGGAGCACGAGCGCATTATGGTTGCCCCTTATTCGCGCCAGGATGTCAGTGGTCGCTTCCTCCAGCGCCTGGCTCGTACCATCAAATACGCTGACGGCGTGGTGGTGGTGTCGCCCCGCGAAGATGAGGCCGATGGACTGGCGATTCGCGGCCTCGACTACCAGAGTCCCGTTGCCGCCGCCGCGCCGAGGGTCGACGATGCCGTCTGCCGCACGCAGGATCAGAGCGGTGCGGTGGCGGCGGTGATGAAGGTGGCCACAGGTCGTCGTCGCCGGCCACTGGTGTTGACCTCCGATCGGGGGCGGGGCAAGTCGGCGGCGCTGGGCATTGCCGCGGCACGGCTGCTTCTGGACGGTAAGCAGCACATTATCGTGACCGCGCCACAGCTGGCTTCGGTGGAAGGGGTGTTTGAACATGCCCGGGCCCTGTTGCCCGATGCTATCGTCTCGCGCGGCTCGATTCATACGGGGGCGGGGGTGATTGAGTTTGTTGCCCCTGACGACCTGGTGGCCCAGCCTCGCGACGCCTGTCTGGTGATGGTGGATGAGGCCGCCGCTATCCCGGTGCCGATGCTGGAAAAACTGCTGGACCAGAATGCGCGCATCGCCTTTGCCACCACAGTGCACGGCTATGAGGGTACCGGGCAGGGGTTTGCGGTGCGCTTTCATACCATCCTGTCGCGTAAAACTCCGGACTGGCGCGCACTCACGTTGCAGACGCCAATTCGCTGGGCGGATAACGATCCCGTGGAAGCCTTTATATTTAACGCTTTGCTGCTCAATGCGGCGGCGGTGGCGGATGAAAAGGTGGCGGCGGCAACGCTGAAGGAGTGTGTGATCGAGCGCGTTGACCGGGATTTTCTGGAGGCGACAGAGTCTCTGCTAACGGAGCTGTTTGGTCTGCTGGTGTTGGCTCACTATCGCACTCGTCCCTTTGATCTGCGGGTCATGCTTGATGGCCCGAATGTAGGGCTTTACCTCATGCGTTACCAGGGGCACGTGGTGGGCGCTGCGCTGGTGGCCCGCGAAGGTGGCTTTGACGAGGTGATGACGGCGGCCATCTACGAAAACAGGCGTCGGCCCCAGGGGAATTTGATTCCGCAGACGCTCTCTGCCCACCTGGGGCTGGAGCAGGCGGCCAGTTTGAAATATGCGCGCGTGATGCGCATCGCCATCCACCCCGCGTTGCAGGGGCGGGGGCTGGGCAGCGCCCTGTTGCAGGAGATATCGCGCCAGGAGCGCGGCGCTGTCGATTGCCTTGGGGCCAGCTTTGGTGCCACGGTCGGGTTGCTGCATTTTTGGCGCTCCACCGGCTTTGTGCCGGTGCGTTTGGGGTTAACGCGGGAGCATACCAGTGGCACTCACTCGGTGGTGATGCTGCAGCCGCTGACCGCCGCCGGGGAGACCTTGATGTTGAGCGCCCGGCAGCGCTTTCTCAACACGCTGCCGCATCTGCTGGCGGAGCCGCTGGCCTGGGTCGATGCGGCGCTGATTGCGGCACTGAGTGTTCAGCCGTCTGCGGAGCCGGCCCGGCTGGAGGCGCAGGACTGGGCTGATCTGGTGGCCTTTGGTTTTGGCGAACGGGGTTATGAGATG
>JALTMR010000558.1 GCA_027001525.1 Gammaproteobacteria bacterium | reverse complement strand
CTCCTGCCCGCCCTGCTGAAATCGGCCCCCCGGAGCTTCGCCAACGGCTGCGGCCGGAAATTCCGAATTGATGATGTCTGAGGGTGGGGTGCAACAGGGTTACAAGAAATGCATCAGAAAACCCCGGGGGCCAGGAAAGCCGCCGCGAACAGACGGGATGTGCTGAGTTGACCCGTGGAGAGAGGGGCTGATCACCACCGCCCATGTCTCAAAAACATGACAACAACAATCCACTGCTATTCAATCAGTTACCCCGGCCAACACATCGGCCGTCGCTGTTACGCTACAACCCTCGCCACCGTCTCCTGCCTTCAACCGAAACAACATCACCACAAACACGCCAACCTGTTGATAAGGCAACCATTCCTGCCATTGGCATGTAACTTGATGTTGTGACGGCTTGTTATAAAGCACTTAAGGGCACCTCTATTAATTCTGGATGTGGCAGATTGAATCCCAAATTCGTTACATCCAGGCGAAAATTGCGGGTAATAGCGGGACTATTGCCAAAACTTGCAACGCCGATGTAGCGGATTTGGGGTTTAAGGTGTGCTTTCACGAATTAATAGAGGTGCCCTTAAATCGCTTTCGTGGCCCGCGACACACTGCGGTCGTACCTGGGTCACAGCCTGAGACCTTTTGCATCACGTCACGCCCGGCAAGGATCGATACAGAGCCATAGCAAGGGCCGGATTCGTATAGACCCGTGTAGCGAGCACTGTTTGAAACAAGAGAGCACCACCCTATGAATCTACTTTCTCCCAGAAATCTGTGCATTGCGGTGCTGGCCGCATCCCTAAGCGCATGTGGTGCAGAGACACTCACCACCGGCGAGGCGAATGACCCGTTGCCCACCACCCCCGATGACACCACCACGCCACCGCACACAACGCAGGCTAATGTGCCCCCCCAAATCTCGGGGGTACCGCCTGCCGATATCGAAGCGGGGCAGTTGTACGAGTTCATCCCTGCCGCCACAGACGCCGACAACGACCCACTCAGTTTTCTCGTTTCCAATCCCCCCACCTGGGCCAGCTTTGAGCCCACGACGGGCACCCTTTCAGGCACTCCGGGCGCTGCCGATGCAGGCAACCACGGCAACATCATTATCGGCGTTGACGATGGCGAAGCTGTGACCTATCTACCTGCATTCAGCATTGAGGTTACGCAGGAGCCGCAGCCCAGCGTAAACACGGCACCTGAAATCAGCGGCACTCCCACCACAACCCTGATGGCCGGCAGTGAATACCTGTTCAGGCCGAACGCATCAGATGCCGAGGGCGATCCACTCACCTTCAGTATTTCAAACCTGCCGGCATGGGCCAGTTTTGACAGCAGAACCGGCCAGTTAGATGGCACCCCCACCAACAGTGATGCCGGCACCACGCCGGACATCGGCATCAGCGTCAGCGATGGCCGCCTTTCCACCAGCCTCACTCCGTTTTCGCTCACCGTTGTTGACACCACGACAACTACCGACCCAAGCCGCGCCATCTACGTTGACACCCGGATCGAGGCTGGCAGTTGTGCTGACTACAGCCCTGCACAGCGCCGCTGTGGTGAAGGTGGTGAGCAGGCATACAACAGCCTCAGTGGCGCCGCCTCAAATGCCAGCGCAGGCGATACGGTCTATCTTCGCGAAGGCACGTACAGCGAGGGGCTCTACCCCCGGAGTTCAGGCACCGCTACCCTGCCCATCACCTACACTCGCTACAACGGTGAAACTGCCACCATCAGCAACCCGTCGCTGTCACCCGCGATCGATATCTCCAACAGGCAGTACCTGGTGATTGACGGCCTTGTCATCACGGATGTCAGGCGCTGGCTGCACGCCCGCCAGGCCCACTACAACATCATCCAAAACAATACATTCAGCCGGGCGCTCGACGCTGGCGGCAGTGCAAAAACTGGGATCTTCTTTGAAGAGGCCACATTCAACAAGCTGCTCAATAACACCATCGGCGACAGCACCCAGGACAACATCTACATCGTCAATGCCCACAACAACCTGATCGAGGGCAATACCGTTCGCAAGGCGGCTCACGCGCTCTGGGCCATCAAGTGCGGCGACTTCAATGTGTTGCGCGACAACTATTTTCATAACGAAGATCAGAAGGTTGGTGAAATCTACGACTGTGACTCGGTGGGTTTCGACCATCAATTCAACATCACAAACTCGACACAACATAATGTGGTCGAGGGGAATGAGTTTGCCTATGCACCTTCCAGCGGCAACAGCTCTCCCTACTCGGGCATACAGTACTCAGCCCAACGGGGTATTATTCGAAAAAATATTTTTCATGACATCACCGGCCCCGCCCTGCAGATGGCGTTGTATGGAGGTGAAGCACGGTACAATACCGACAACCGCATCTACCACAACGTCTTCTTCCGCACCGACTACGCCGGCGTGGAAATTTCAGGCAATACCAGTGCTGCATTTTCCGGCAATTTATTCAAAAACAATATATTCACCAAAAGCGTCTTCGTCCCCAATGACACACGCTGGGACTGGTATACCGGCGAACTGAACGGCCAGGGAGTACAGATCAAAACGGGGCGTTTAAATGGCTTTGAATTTGACTCCAACGGCATATTCAACACATCAGCAGACGAACGCTATCTGATCGCTCACGGCAATCGCTCTCGCGCTTCAGCACCACAGACACTCAGCTGGTGGCAGGACAACTACCCCGAACTGTTTAAAAACAGCGTGGAAAAGGATCCTCTTTTCAGGGATGAGGAGAGTCTGGATTTCACGTTAACAGCGGCCAGCCCGATGATAGACGCCGGGGCCTTCCTGACCACCACCATCGGCAGCGGCACAAGCAATGTGCTTCCGGTTCAGGACGCGAGTTACTTTTACGACGGCTACGGTATTTCAGGTGAAGTGGGTGATGAAATTCAACTGGAGAATTCACAACAGCGCGCCATCATCACCCGTATCAACTACAACGACAACCGCCTGACTCTGGATAGAGAGATAAGCTGGGCAGACGGCCAAGGCGTCTCCTTGACCTATCACGGCGCAGCGCCCGACATCGGGGCTTACGAATACCCCTGAGGCAAACAGGCCACGCCCCATCTCGCCGTGGCCTGTTTGATTTTATGGCAAGAGAATAACGCTCAGCCCCTGCGCCAGGTCGTTCCACCGGCGCTATCTTCCAGAACAATGCCCATGGCCTGCAGCTCGTCACGCAGACGGTCCGCTTCGGCCCAATCTTTGTTCTGACGCGCGTCCAGGCGCTGCTGAATGAGGGCATCGATCTCCTCATCGGAAGGCCCGTCAACGGCGGCCACACCGCCTTTGAGAAAATGTTCGGGGTCGTCCTGCAACAGACCGAGCACCCCCGCCAGACGCTTTAGCACAGCTGCCAGCTTTTCCGCCTCCTCGTCCTGCCCGTCGGCCTTGGCGCTATTCAGGGCAGATACCAGTTCAAACAAAATAGCCAGGGCCTCAGGGGTATTGAAATCGTCGTCCATCGCCTGGGTAAAGCGGCGCTCGTACGACTCCATCTTCGCCTCTGATGCCGTATCGACACCCCGTAACGCGGTGTAAAAACGCTCCAGCGCCGACCTGGCGCTATCAAGATTCTGATCAGAGTAGTTCAACGGGCTGCGGTAGTGGCTGGCAAGAATAAAATAGCGGATCACCTCTGGCTGGTACTCTTTCATGACCTCACGCAGGGTGAAAAAGTTACCCAACGATTTTGACATCTTCTCTTCGTTGATCTGGACAAAACCGTTGTGCATCCAGACGTTGACAAACTTGCAGCCGGTGGCCCCTTCGGACTGGGCAATTTCGTTCTCATGGTGGGGAAACTGCAGGTCCAGCCCGCCGCCGTGAATATCGAAATGATTGCCCAAACAGTCGATCGACATGGCAGAACACTCAATGTGCCAGCCCGGCCGACCCTCGCCCCAGGGAGAGGCCCAGCTCGGCTCACCCGGCTTGGCAGCCTTCCAGAGCACAAAGTCGAGCGGATCATCCTTGGCACCATCCACCGCCACACGTTCGCCTGCTCGCAGATCCTCGAGTTTTTTGGCCGCCAGTTGGCCGTAGTGTTCGAATTTGCTGACGTCGTAATAGACATCACCATTGCCCGGTGCATAAGCATAGCCTTTCGCCACCAGCGTCTTGATCATGTCGATGATTTGCGTCATCGAAGTGGTGGCTCGGGGCTCCAGATCGGGCGGCATCACACCAAGAGCGGCAGCATCGTCGTGCATCGCCTCGATAAAGCGCTCCGTCAGGCTGCCAATACCTTCACCATTTTCATTGGCGCGTTTGATGATTTTGTCATCGATGTCAGTGATGTTGCGCACATAGGTCACCTCGTAACCGCTGTAACGCAAATAGCGGGCAACGAGATCGAAAGCCACCAGCACCCGGGCATGGCCGATGTGACAGTAGTCATAGACCGTCATACCGCACACATACATGCCGACCTTGCCCGCCTCAATCGGGGTAAAGGTCTCTTTTTGTCTGGTCAGGTTGTTATAAATTTGCAGCATGAATTAACTCGGTTGGATGGAAGTTTCTAGGGCTCAAACACGCCACCTTGGGTCGCCGGCGGCACGGTCACAAAAAGCAGAAAAAAATCGGCAATAAAACTAAAGGGCAGATCTATCCAGGGGTACTTGGGCGGCACGGCATTAAACTTCAGCAGGGCGACGCGATCGTTACGGATGGCGTGAATATCCATACGGGTGCCGCTGAATACCTTGGGGCTGTCGCTGGTGGCCGTGTCCAGCGAACGATAGGTTGCACACCCCCCGTTCAACGAGCAGACCACAACCAGGGCCATCAGTGTTAACCAGGTTTTGATTCTATTCACACGCCTAACTCTGTTCACTTATGTCGCGCCACATCCAGCTTGCACAGCTTTCGCCCACCGGCAGAAACCGATATCATTCGCCGTCTCTTACATATGTTTTATTTTTTCAAGTACGCTGATCAAACACAGGAAACGTCGATGAAAACCACTTTCTACCGTTTTGCCATCACCTGCATCTTGTTCTGCCTGGCACCTCTCGCTCAGGCAGGTGACGCTCACCCTCGTGTTCTGCTGGAGACTAACCAGGGGGATATTCTACTGGAATTAGATGCCAAAGCAGCCCCGGCAACCGTAGAAAATTTCATTCAATACGTGGAGAGTGGCTTTTATAACGGCACCATCTTCCATCGCGTTATCTCTGACTTCATGATTCAGGGGGGCGGCTTCACCGAGGACTTCAACAAAAAGCAGCCCCGCGCCGCCATCAAGAACGAGGCCGACAACGGCCTGAAGAACAACCGAGGCACTATCGCCATGGCCCGCACCAGCGCCCCCCACTCCGCCACCGCACAGTTTTTTATCAATACAGTGGATAATGATTTCCTCAACTTCTCCTCACCCAGCATGCGCGGCTGGGGCTATGCGGTGTTTGGCAAGGTGGTTAAGGGAATGGATGTCGTCGATAAAATCCGGGCAATTCCCACCGGCAGCGGCGGTCCTTTCAGAAAAGATGTACCCAGAACGTCCGTGATCATCGAAAAGGCGACTGTCGTCACCGATGACGACCATGGCAACCACCACGATCACCACTAGAGTGTCCGCCACACTCTTCATTGCCGACATCCACCTCGGCAAGGAGCAGCCGCAGATCAGCGAGCAGTTCGTTCACTTTCTTCAGAACGAAGCGGCATCTGCCCGGGCGCTCTACATTTTGGGCGATCTGTTCGAGGTCTGGATTGGTGACGATGCGGTACAACCCGAACACGAACCCGCCCTCGCTGCCCTCAAAACACTCACCACCCGCAACGTCCCGGTCTACGTCATGCGCGGTAACCGGGATTTTTTGATGGCTGACGGCTTTGAGGCGCTCACGGGGTGTCACCTGATTGATGACCCGACGACCATCGACCTCTACGGCAAAAACACGCTACTGATGCACGGGGACACCCTTTGCACCGATGACGTGAAATACCAGGACTTTCGCGCCACAACCCGAAACCCGGCGTGGCAAACCTGGTTTCTCGGCATGACGGAACAGGAGCGCCTGGCCTTCGCCCAGAAGGCGCGCCAGGAGAGCCAGAGTCAGAGCCAGCAGAAAACGGCGGCCATCATGGACGTCAGCCAGCGCGCTGTTTTTGAAATCATGCGCGACCGCAACGTCACACACCTCATCCATGGCCACACCCATCGGCCAGCGATTCACTCGTTTGAGATGGGGGGCCAGACGGCGCAACGCATTGTGCTGGGGGACTGGTATCACCAGAGCAGCTACCTGCGCGTCGGCCCCGAGGGCTACGAACTGGTGAAATAGATGTTCTGAACGGCTTGTCTGCCGGGAGAGTGTCTGATTGACAGGGCGTCACAAAGGAAAGCCCTATTGGACCCCGAATTCAACACCTAAGCCCCCAGTTTGTCTGCACGCTGCTGCCGCTGATCCGCCTCATGCGTCATTTTCGATGCGTTCCAGTGCTCATCCGTTTCAGGCCAGCCCTGCATATGCTTTAGCGCCAGAGCGGAGAGCGCCGCGATGTGGTCATCGCGCTCATTCAGTGCCGGAATATAGCTGAACGACTCTCCACCCGCTTGCTCAAAAATAGCGCGATTCTCCACGGCAATCTCCTCCAGCGTCTCCAGACAATCCGCTGAAAATGCCGGGCAGACCACCGCAATCTTTTTGATGCCCTCTTTCGGCAACTTCTCCAGGGTTTTATCGGTATAGGGCTTAAGCCACTCCTCACGCCCAAAGCGCGACTGAAAAGTCACCCGCCACTGCTGCTCACCCAAGCCCAGCTGCGCCGCCGCCAGACGTGCCGTCTTATGGCATTCACAAAAATAGGGGTCGCCATCGAGCAGATAGCGCTTGGGCATACCATGGAAGGAGAAGAGCAACTGATCAGGCTCACCGTCGCGGGCAAAGCCGTCCCGAATACTGTTTGCCAGGGCGCTGATGTAGCCCGGATCATCGTGATAGTGGTTCACAAAACGCAGCTCGGGCAGCCAGCGCCAGCGCTTCAACTCATCCACCACGGCATCGAACACAGAGGCGGTCGTGGTGGCGGAGTATTGCGGGTAGAGCGGCAGCACCAGAATACGCCGGCAGTTGGCCTGCTTCAGCTGCGCCAGCCCCTCGGCGATGGACGGGCTGCCATAGCGCATGGCCAGCACCACCGTGAGCGGGCCGTGAACCGCCTGCTCCAGATTGGCCTGAATCGCCGCAACCTGTCGTTTGGATATACTCAGCAGAGGCGAACCGTCATCCGTCCAGACCGATTGATAGAGCGCTGCCGATTTCTTGGGTCTGAAGCGTAGAATAATGCCGTGCAGAATCAGCCACCACAGTGGCCGAGACATTTCGATAACGCGCGGATCCCACAAAAACTGGCCCAGGTAACGCCGCAACGCCGAAGGCGTAGGGGCATCGGGCGAGCCCAGGTTGCAAACCAGTACCCCCACCGATTCAAGTGAGCGGTGCTGATAGTCTGAAGAGCCTTGATATTGAGCCATGCGCGCGATCTTCTTAGCCGTAAAAACAAGTAAAAAAGAGGGCCGCAGTATACACGACGAGACGGGAGATCAGCCCGGCCGAGCGCGGAAACTTACTCAGCTAAGCGGGGAGCAGATTCCAATGAGGAGCCAGAACTTAGCCCGCATCGGCACCACGAGGGGTGGGCACCCCCACCAGCTCCAGCAATACATTGTTATCAAAGGGTTTGGATAGGCAGGCCTCAGCCCCCACCCCCATAATGCGGCGGGCATTTTCCGGAGTGTAGTACCCCGTCATGGCAATCACCCGGATGTGCTTGGTGCGCGAATCGGCTTTGAGCTGCTCGCACACGGCATAGCCATCCATGCCGGGCATTTTGATGTCCATCAGCACCACGTCCGGCACGATGGAGACGACTTTTCGACCGGCATCGAAACCATCACGAGCGATGCTGATTTCCACCGGGTAAGGCAGCTTCTGCAACAGCTTGACCAGAAAAGCGGTAAAGGGCTCGCTATCATCCACCACCAGAATTTTGGTGACTGCACTCTCGTTCACAATGCCGCGCTCACGAGCAAAACGCTCTACCTCGGCCCGCGCAAAGCGCCGATGCCCACCCGGCGTGGTCTCTGCTTCAAGCAGCCCCTTTTGGGCCCATTGGCGCACCGTCACGGGCGAAACCAGCAGGCGCTCCGCAACCTGGGTGGGCGTCATATAGTCTTTATTATTATGGCCTTTTCGCATCCAACCATTTCTCCATCACCACGAACGCGGACAGCAACAAATCGATTTTATCGATTCCTGCTAATTAAGTTACGGAGATTAAGCAATACACCTGATCTCAAGAATAAGCCCAAAAATCGACACCCAGATTCAGCGCCAGGCAACAAAATGACAATAAAAACCAGCCACTTCAATCAGTTACCCAGACAAACTATCATAGCCGGGAGCGTTTAGAAATACGTAGAATTGGATAATGCCACAAAATGGCAACAACGGGTTCACCGATCGACAAACGACACCATCGGTTTGATCGAACGTCCCTATTCAACAACAACCAATTACGCCCTGTAATCGCTACCCCAGATAAAGAGGTATTTTCTGTGCACCGTTACGGTAGGCCAGATAGTGCTTGAGAATCTCAGCGTGATCAAACGCTAATGGCTGCGGCGGAGCGGTGGGGTCACAAATCGTCACCGCGCGAGCATCATCCCGGGCCACAGGTGTGCCGCTCGCCTCGGCCACATAGACCATGCTGATGGTGTGGCCTCGGGGGTCTCGACCCGGCCTGGAGTAACACCCCAACAGCGCCTTGAGTTCCACCGCCAGACTGGTCTCCTCTTGTGCTTCACGCACCGCAGCGGCCTCCACCGTCTCACCCAGGTCGACGAAACCGCCAGGAATTGCCCAACCATGGGGCGGATTGAGGCGCTCGATCAGCACAATCGGCCGGCCAGGGCGATCCACCAGTTCAATAATGGCATCGGCGGCGATGGGGGGTGTCTGTGGCCTGTTGCCCATACTCACGACTCTCCCTTGCGAATGAAACGAATAATGTGGCGGCGACTGCGTTTATCCGGCCGCCGCTCCGGGCGCCCTCCTCCGGCCGCCATGCGCTCCAGCCGTTTTTGCTCGTTAAGCTTCTCCCGAGCCAGGCGGCTGGCCTCACTCTCCTGATAGAGTGTCTGAGCAACAG
>JALTMR010000557.1 GCA_027001525.1 Gammaproteobacteria bacterium | reverse complement strand
GAGAATCCGCCACGGATGAAGGGCCGCTCTTTGATCAGCCCGGCATCTCCGTCAAGCTCTCCGCCCTCCACCCCCGCTACGAGTTTTCGCAGCGCCAACGTGTGCTGACAGAGTTGACACCGCAGCTGCTGCAACTGGCACAACGGGCAAAAGCGGCCGGCATCAAACTCACCCTCGATGCCGAAGAGGCAGAGCGCCTCGATCTCTCCCTTGATCTCTTTGAGGCGGTTTATCGGGAGCCGCTGCTGGATGGCTGGGAAGGGTTTGGCCTGGCAGTTCAGGCCTATCAGAAACGGGCGATCCACCTGATCGACTGGCTCGCCGAGCTGAGCACAGCGGTCGGCCGCCGTATTCCGGTGCGACTGGTGAAAGGTGCCTATTGGGATACCGAGATCAAGCGGGCGCAAGAACAGGGGCTAACGAGCTACCCGGTCTTCACCCGCAAAGCCTCCACCGACGTGTCGTTTCTCGCCTGTGCCCGGAAACTGCTCGATGGCGGTGACCTTTTCTACCCTCAGTTTGCCACCCACAACGCCCAGACCGTCGCCAGCATCGTCACGATGGCGGCCCTCAACCCCGGCGGTGACTACGAATTTCAACGCCTGCACGGCATGGGTGAGGCGTTGTTTGGTATCGCCTTGAATGATCAGCGACTAGTTCCCCGCTGCCGCGTCTACGCCCCCGTGGGCAGGCACAAAAACCTGCTGCCCTATCTGGTGCGCCGCCTGTTGGAGAACGGGGCCAACACCTCCTTCGTCAACCGCATTGTTGATGAACACGCCCCCGTGGATGAGATCATCGCCGACCCGGTTCGTGAAACTGCCATCCTGCAAGAGAAACAGCACCCGTACATTCCACTGCCCCGCGATATTTTTGGTCCGGCGCGAGCCAATGCCGCAGGCATCAACCTGAGCGATGTCAATGAGGTTCGTGCGCTGGAGACGGCACTGGCGGCACGCCGCACAACACATTGGCACAGCGGCCCCATCGTCTCGGGCAAGCTGCTGGATGGGCCTGAGCAGCGCGTTTGCAACCCGGCCGACCCGCACGATGTCGTTGGCCAGGTCACCTGGGCCCAGGCGGCGGCAGTGGAACAGGCACTGAGCAGCGCAGCCGACGCCAGCCGGGACTGGAGTGAGACGGCCGTGACTGAACGGGCGCGAATACTCCGTGCCGTGGCCGATCTGCTGGAGCAGCATCAGATCGACCTCATCTCCCTGACAATTCGCGAGGGAGGGCGAACCCTTGCCGATGCCCTGGCTGAAGTGCGCGAAGCCGTAGACTTCTGCCGCTACTACGCCCACCGGGTGGAGCAGGACTTTGCCACCCCCATCCCCCTGCCCGGCATCACCGGCGAAAGCAATGAGCTACGTCTGGAAAGCCGGGGGGTATTCGCCTGCATCAGCCCCTGGAACTTCCCCATCGCCATCTTCACCGGCCAGATCGCCGCCGCCCTGGCCACGGGCAACAGCGTCATCGCCAAACCGGCCAGTCATACGCCCCTGTGTGCAGCCCAGGTGGTTCGACTGTTCCACCAGGCGGGTGTGCCGGTGGCAGCACTGCACCTGCTGCCTGGCAGCGGCGCCGAGGTCGGGATGACGCTGGTGAATGATCCACGCATCGCCGGCATCGCCTTTACCGGCTCCACCAGCAGCGCTCGCCAGATCAATATCGCCCTGGCCCAACGCCCCGGCATCATCCCCTTCATCGCCGAAACCGGCGGCTTGAACAGCATGATTATCGACAGCTCTGCCCTGCCCGAACAGGTGGTGAAAGATGCCATCACCTCCGCCTTTAACAGCGCCGGGCAGCGCTGCTCGGCACTGCGGGTGCTGTTCGTCCAGAACGATATCGCACCGCAGATCATCGAACTGCTCAAGGGGGCGATGGAGACGTTGACCCTGGGTGATCCGGCCCAGCTCAGCACCGACATAGGCCCGGTCATCAGCGCCAGCGCCAAAGCCGAGCTGGCACAACACGTTCAGCGCATGGCCACAGAAGCCCGCTGCATCCAGCAACTCACCCTGCCGGCCCATTGCACTGCGGGCAGCTTTTTTGCGCCCTGCGTCTATGAAATTGAACACCTGAGGCAGCTGCCGGGGGAGGTGTTTGGCCCCATCCTCCACATCATCCGCTATGAAGCCGGTGAATTGGGGCAGGTCATCGATGAGATCAACGCCACGGGCTACGGTTTGACACTGGGCATCCACAGCCGCGTTGATGCCACCGTGCAGTACATCAGCAAGCGCCTGCGCGTCGGCAACGCCTATGTGAACCGCAATATGATCGGCGCTGC
>JALTMR010000556.1 GCA_027001525.1 Gammaproteobacteria bacterium | reverse complement strand
TGACAAAGTCTCCTTTCCCATCTTTAACTGTGAACGCTGCCACAGCGTACCCCATGACGGCGCCAAAGCATGGTGGTAACGGCAGCGATCACTATGGCTGAAATAACCTGCTGAGACTCAGCCAGCGGTCGCAGCGTTTCAGTTGACGCACATAGGATAGAAACGGGATGTTAAATCGATCTTCAAGCGCTAACGCCCGCTTTTTCAGTGGCTTGGCAGCTCCCGGAAAAATTTTCTGTCTGGATGCCAAGACGATGACATTGGCTCGCTCATCCACAGGCAGTTGCAATACCTTGCGCGGAAAAACCTGCTCCAGGTACTGGAGTGTCAGGGGGTAATGGGGCTCCCCTGTCCATAGGTTCATACTCAGCGTGCCGTGTTGGTTGAGGCAGGCGTGCACGTTTTCAAAAAAACTCACTACCCGGACCTCATCGGCAATGCCGTCATGGTTATAGGCGTCAATCAAAATCAGATCGTATGTTTGCCGTTGCTCTCTTTTCAACGCCATAAATTGCCCACCGTCTCCGATATGGATACGCAGGCGTGGATCGATCGGCAGGGCAAAATGGCTATGGGCGAGATGAACCACATCAGCGCGCATTTCAGCTACATCGATTTGGCATGAGGGGAAGTGGTGCCACAAAAAGTTGGCCAGCGAGCCGGCCCCCAAGCCGATCAGCAGCACAGAACGGGGCGCTGGAAAAAAGAGCAGTGCCGACACCATCGCCCGGGTATAACTCAGCTGCAGCTGTTCAGGTCGGAGAATATCCAGGGCACTCTGTTTTGCAGAGCTGCCGAAGTAGAGCGCGCGAATATCACCTTGCTGGGTGATCTCGATCACACCGTCGTCAGACTGACTACGGTGGATCACAGTTTCTCGGGGGCTTGCCATTATCCAGCTCTTTGGGAAATGAGCTGCTATTCTAACGCCGGCAACGAGCAAACAGGAAAGTGCCCGGGTACACGCTGGCACCCTGGACCGCATGACCTAACAGTGGCTATTACTCTTTGTTTTTCTGCTGATAGTCAGAAATGGCCGCTTTAATAGCATCCTCCGCCAGGACAGAGCAGTGAACTTTGACAGGAGGCAAGGCAAGCTCCTCCGCGATATCACTGTTTTTAATGGTTTGCGCCTCCTCCAGAGTCTTCCCCTTTACCCACTCTGTGAGCAGTGAGCTGGAGGCAATGGCTGAACCACAGCCATAAGTTTTAAAGCGGGCATCTTCGATGACACCCTCTTTTGAGACTTTGATCTGCAGCTTCATCACATCGCCACAAGCAGGCGCGCCAACCATGCCCGTGCCTACATCAGATGCATCTTTCTCGAACGACCCCACATTGCGGGGGTTCTCGTAGTGATCCATTACTTTATCGCTGTATGCCATCGCTAAATAAACCTCTTCAAAACCATCAGTATCAGTGGCTGGCCCACTGCACTTTTGCTAAATCAATACCGTCTTTATACATTTCCCACAGGGGAGAAAGTTCACGTAGTTTGTTGACCTTCTCACGCACCAGCGCAACGGTGTAATCAATCTCTTCAACGGTGGTATAGCGGCCGATGCTAAAACGAATGGAGCTGTGCGCCAATTCGTCCTCACGCCCCAATGCCCGCAGAACATAGGAGGGCTCCAAACTGGCGGAAGTACAAGCCGAACCGGAGGACGCTGCAATGTCTTTGAGCGCCATAATCAGCGACTCGCCCTCAACCAGGTTAAAGCTGACGTTAAGGTTGCCGGCCACGCGATGCTCAAGGTCACCGTTCAAATAGACCTCCTCCATGTCCCGCAAGCCGTTCCAGAGACGGTTACGCAACATCATGAGCCTGGCGTTCTCCTCCTTCATCTCCTGCTTGGCAATCTGAAAAGCCTCACCCATGCCGACGATTTGGTGTGTCGCCAGCGTGCCGGAGCGCATACCGCGCTCGTGACCGCCCCCCAGCATTTGCGCCTCGAGGCGAACACGGGGTTTGCGGCGCACATACAACGCGCCCATACCCTTCGGGCCATAAATCTTATGTGCTGAAAAAGACATCAGATCAACCTTGAGCTGGCCAAGATCGATGTCAACCTTCCCTGCACTTTGAGCTGCGTCCACATGGAAAATGATTTTTCTCTGACGAGCCATTTCGCCAATGGCCCCAATATCCTGAACCACACCAATTTCGTTGTTCACATGCATGAGGGAGATCAGGATGGTATCGGGCCGAATCGCTGCAGCCAGCACGTCAAGATCGATCAACCCGTTGGCCATCGGTGAGAGATAGGTGACGTCAAACCCTTCACGTTCTAATTGG
>JALTMR010000555.1 GCA_027001525.1 Gammaproteobacteria bacterium | reverse complement strand
CAAGATGGCCAGGGGCGAAGTCAGTGCCTCCTGGTGCAGCTCAAGCGCCTGTTGAATCACCCGTGCCTTATGGCTCACGCCGGCCTGGTCCAGCCCGGTGCCGGGCCCGCTCAAGGCATCCGGGGCACTGCCCAACAGGGCGCAGGCAACGGCGGTGGCGGCGGTGGTATTGCCGATTCCCATCTCGCCGCCAATAAAAAGCGCTGCACCGCCGGCCCGTGCGGCGGTGACGTTATCGCACCCCACCTGCAGCGCGGCGTGCAGCTGTTCGTCACTCATGGCCGGGGCTTGAGCGAAGTTCGCCGTCCCCGGCCCCAGGTTGATGTGCTGCACACCGGGGAGGGGCTCCATCTCGGCCACCGTTCCCAGGTTCAACACCTCCAGCGATGCCCCCTGTTGCCTGGCCATCACGCTGATGGCCGCCCCACCGCGAGCAAAGTTACGCACCATTTCGGCAGTCACCGCCTGGGGGAAGGCCGAGACCCCCTCCGCCACCACGCCGTGGTCAGCGGCAAAGACGGTGATGTGCACCTTGTCCAGCGCCGGCAGCGGGTGGCCCTGCATCGCCGCCAGACGAATCGCCAGCGCCTCCAGCCGGCCCAGCGCACCGGGGGGTTTGGTCAACACCGCCTGACGCTGAACTGCCGCTTCACGCGCCTCTTCATTCAACTTTGCACAGGGCTGACTCAGCCACTCTGATGCCATGATCTATCCCTCAACTAATTTTAAAATCGTCTTCATATCCAAATGCGCTGCCACCGCATCGGCCACACGGTCGATACCCGCCTCGCGCAGGGCGTGGTAATCCCGGGTCCGGGGGGCGCTCAGCCCGGCCCACTGCAACAACGCATCGCAGGCCTGCCGCGACTCAAACAGGCCGTGAAGATAGGTACCCACGATCTGCTGATCATCAGAAACCGCGCCGTCGGGACGCCCCCCCAAATTGACGGCCGGCCGTGCCAGAGCCGCCCCGCAGGTGACGCCGGCATGGATTTCGTAACCGCTGACCGGCACCTCGGCCAGCCACAACCGCCCCTCGACGTTGCGCAGCTGTTTCTGCGCAGCCAGCGTGGTGGACATCGCCAGCAGCCCCAGCCCATCGCTCGACCCGCTCGCGCCTTCGATCCCCCGGGGGTCATGAATGGCATCCCCCAGCATCTGGTAGCCACCGCAGATACCGATCAGTTTGCCGCCGTAGCGCAGGTGGCGATCAATGGCCTCGGCCCAGCCCTGCTCACGCAGCCAGGCCAGATCAGCGCGCACACTTTTGCTGCCCGGCAGAATAATAAGGTCAGCCGCAGGAATCGCCTGCCCGGCCCGGAGATAACGAAAATCCACCTGCTCATGCAGGCGCAGCGGATCAAAATCGGTGTGATTGCTGATACGCGGCGCGGCGGGCACCACCACTCGCAACACCGGCCCCGCCGCATTGCTCACCCCTTCGTGGCTAAGGGCATCTTCCGCCTCGATATGAAGCCCGTGGAGATAGGGCAAGACCCCCAGGGTGGGTTTACGGGTGTGGCCATCGAGCCAGTCGATACCTGGCGTAAGCAGATCGATATCGCCGCGAAAACGGTTGATGACCATCCCCGCCACCCGCGCCTGCTCACTTTCGGAGAGCAGCGCCAGCGTACCCACCAGATGGGCGAAGACACCGCCCCGATTGATATCGGCAATCAGGATCACCGGGCAGTCCACCGCTTCGGCAAAGCCCATGTTGGCGATATCACCCTCACGCAGATTGATCTCCGCCGGGCTACCCGCCCCCTCCACCAGAATCACATCGTATTGCTGTTTCAGCCGCCCATGAGAGGCCAGCACCGCCTCCATCGCCCGTGGCTTGAAATCGTGATAGGCCGCCGCCTCCATCTCCGCCACCGCAGTGCCATGGATGATGATCTGCGAGCCTTTATCGGAATTGGGTTTGAGCAGCACCGGGTTCATGTCGGTGTGAGGTTCAAGCCCACAGGCCTGGGCCTGCACCGCCTGGGCCCGGCCGATCTCGCCACCATCCATGGTCACAGCGCTGTTGAGCGCCATGTTCTGCGGCTTGAAGGGGACGACCTTGATGCCCCGACGCTGCAACACCCGGCACAAGCCCGCCACCAGGGTGCTCTTGCCCGCATCCGAGGTGGTGCCCTGGATCATAAGCGTTTTGGCGACCACGGTTAGCGCTCCACCGCAGCCAGCGCCGCTTCGAGGCGCTGCCACTGAGAGGCATCACCCGGCAGCCCAAAGCGCACACGGGGGGCATCCGAGAAGCGGCGGGTAAAGATCCCCTGGCGCGCCAGTTGTTCGTG
>JALTMR010000554.1 GCA_027001525.1 Gammaproteobacteria bacterium | reverse complement strand
GTGCCCATGATGAAGATGACCTGTTTTTTCGTCATGCCGACTTGAAGCTGTGCAGCCGCTTCGGGGTCGATAACATTCCCCTGCTGAATCTCCAGCTTGTGAGCGCTGCAGCCCATCAAAAGGGTTGCGCAGAACATAAAAGAAGTGAGAAGCTTTTGCATCATGATTAAACTGGTCAACTATTTTGGCCGGACGATATTACCCTATTCTCAGGGGGCTGTCATGGTAGCCCAGTGGTAATCAAGCAGTGATAAGGATTGCGAGTGGAAGCACAAGATCTTAAAAAAGTGGGGCTGAAGGCAACGGTGCCCCGCCTGAAGATTCTGGAGATTTTGGTCTCAAAGCAGGATCAGCACATGACGGCTGAAGATGTCTACAAAGCGTTGCTTGAGGGTAACGAGGATATTGGCCTGGCCACGGTCTATCGGGTGTTAACCCAGTTTGAGGCCGCGGGTTTGGTGGCGCGCCACCATTTCGAGGGTGGGCAGTCGGTGTTTGAACTGGATCAGGGCGAGCATCACGACCATATTCTGTGTGTTTCGTGTGGCCGGGTCGATGAGTTTGTCGATGAGGTTATTGAAGAGCGTCAGCGCGAAATTGCGGAAAAGGCGGGCTACGAGATTACCGATCACAGCCTCTACATCTACGGCATCTGTTCAGCGTGCCGGAAAGAGGGAAAGAAGCGACGCTAACTCTTTGGTCTGGGGGCGTTACGCAACTGCTCCAGCAGGTGTTCCATGCCATCCGATCTGGTTTCGTGGACGATGCGCATCAGCTCTCCCAGTTCGCTCTGCGGAAAGCCCTTTTTGGCGAACCAGTCCAGGTAGCTCTGCGGCAGGTCGATCAGGAGGAGGTTGGTGTGTTTGCCAAAAGGCATGCGGTAATTGGCGAGTTTGTACATCAGTCTCGGGTCGCCGTAGGTGCCTTTTATGCTCATGCTGTGTGGGTTCCTGGTGGTGGGGGCTGCACAGGATACGCTAAATGGGGTACTGGATCGTTATTGGGATCTGCCGATTAATGTGAGTCAATTGAAATAAGTAGTGGACATTCTGAATGTTTCTGTTAGTCTGCAACCCAGCCTGCCGAAACAGAGCTGCTTATTTGCAACAATTTGAAACTGAAACACTTCGCTGCATCTTTTCTTATTATTAAGACCTGTTGTCCTGAAGATCTTCACTCTCTCACTTGTTTGTCGTCATTAAGTAAATCTTCCGCTGGCTTATAACCGTGCGATTGCATACATATTAAATATATCTCTAGGAGACATCATGTCTAAATTAACTGGTACTGTTAAGTGGTTCAACGCTGATAAAGGCTTTGGTTTTATTACTCAGGACGACGGTGGCGAAGACGTTTTCGTACATTTTCGCGCTATTGTCAGCGATGGCTACAAGAGCCTGGACGAAGGCCAAGCGGTTTCTTACGAAACTGAGCGCGGTCAGAAAGGTTTGCAAGCTGCAAACGTTACTCCGCTCTAAATAGTATCTCGAACCCACTTCCCCATTCGTGGCTGGAAGCGGGTTCGCCAAAGCACTTGTTCATGCGACCGCTTCGGTTGCACTGGGCAGGGCTTTTGAAAAAGGGTGTCTTTGGACGCCCTTTTTCCTTTTGAACACCTCCCCGTTTTATCTTTGTCCGTGACTCATTGTGCTGTTGTTGTGGGTGATCTGACTCAATAGCTACACCACTTTTTCAGTCACTGTTCTCAATTGTCATCCCTTTGTCGTCTGTCTATGATGTGATGGCGATATCGTTAAATTTAAGGAAGCCAACTCTGTTATGAATGGTGAGATCACACCACCCCAGTCATTAGCTGCCGCCCCCAGCCCTCTGAGAAAAAAGCTGCAGGGGCTGGCCGAGCACGAACAACGTCTCAAGTTACACAATGAATTACATACCGGCTCTGTTGAGCTGTTGGTGGCGCCGGTGCAAATATCTCAGCTGGTGTTGCTGTGCAGCAGTGACCAGGCGGATCATGAGCGCAGCCTGATTGCCCAGTTGTGCGAGCGTTATGGCGTGACGCCGCCCACCTTATACACCAGCCATTTTAGCGCCATGCTGGGCGCTTACCGGCTGCGCTGGGAGCGCCATACCGAGTACTCCACCTATACCTTTTTCCATTGCGCGCCTTTTGAAACCCCTTTTGCCGAGCCCGCGATCAGCCAGGTGCCGCCCGAGTGGTTGGAGACGTTGCCCGGTGAGGTGATTGTGGCGACTCACGTTGCCATTGACAGTAAAGAGCGGCCTCAGCGCAGCCTGAAGGAGCTTTCGATTCTGTTTGCCTCAAACACCGTGATCGGTTCCGAGG
>JALTMR010000553.1 GCA_027001525.1 Gammaproteobacteria bacterium | reverse complement strand
GTGTGATTGCTGCGCCGATAGTGGTGATGATTTTTGCGCCGGGGTTTCTGGATGAGGCAGACCGGTTCGACCTGACCTCCGATATGTTGCGGGTTACCTTCCCTTACATCCTCTTTATCGCACTGACCGGATTTGCCGGCAGTATGTTGAACACCTACGACCGCTTCGGCGTGCCCGCCTTCACCCCCGTTTTGCTCAATCTGATTCTGATTAGTATGGCGCTGTGGGTGGCACCGCTGATGGACGAGCCCATTATGGCGCTGGCCTGGGGGGTGTTTATCGCGGGGGTGGCTCAGCTGGCATTTCAGCTGCCCTTTTTGGTTAAACTGAAGTTGCTGCCCCGGCCTCGATGGGGGACAAAAGACGAAGGCGTACGGCGCATTATGAAGCTGATGGTGCCGGCCATTCTTGGCTCCTCAGTGGCGCAGATCAATTTGCTGCTCGATACTCTGATCGCCTCCTTCCTGGTGGCAGGCAGCGTGACCTGGCTCTATTTTTCTGACCGGCTGGTGGAGTTCCCGCTGGGGGTTTTTGGTATCGCCCTGGCCACCGTGATATTGCCCAGTCTGTCGCGCAATCATGCCGACTCATCGCCTGAGGTATTTTCCCAGACCCTGGATTGGGCGTTGCGTTGGGTGCTGGTGATCGCCACACCGGCGACGGTGGGGCTTTTCCTGCTGGCCGGGCCCATGTTGGCGACGCTTTTTCAGTATGGTGAATTTACGCCCGAGGATGTGACCATGGCGAGCTACAGCCTGATGGCCTACTCCCTGGGTTTGCTGGGGTTTATCAGCGTCAAGGTGCTCGCCCCCGGTTTTTTTGCGCGTCAGGATACCAAGACCCCGGTCAAGATCGGCATCATCTCCATGGTGGCCAATATGGTGATGAACGTTATCTTTGTCTTTCCCCTGGCCCACACGGGGCTGGCACTGGCGACCTCGCTCTCCTCTTTTTTGAATGCCGTATTGCTCTACCGGATTCTGCGTCGTGACGGCATTTATCAGCCCCGGCGGGGGTGGCTGTCATTGTCATTCAAAGTCCTGCTGGCCAACTGCGCCATGGGGGCGGTGCTCTACTGGGGAGCCAGCGACATGCACGCCTGGTTTGCCTGGGGGGGGATGGAGCGCGTGGCGCAGCTGGCGCTGTGGGTGGGGGCCGGTGGCGTGACCTATTTTGTCGTGTTGTGGCTCAGCGGTGTGCGATTTAAAGCGCTGTGGGAAAGTAAGGCTTAGCGGCGTCGCGTAATTTGCTTATAATCGGAATCTTTTTCGGGCCTTGGCGGTACGCTTGATGGAACTCATTCGAGGTTTTCACAGTTTAACTCCGGCACATGTGGGCTGCGTGGCGACCATTGGCAACTTTGATGGTGTCCACCTTGGCCACCAGGCGGTGCTGGGGCAGTTGGCCGAACAGGGTGCCAAACTGGGTTTGCCCACTGCCGTGGTGATGTTTGAGCCGCAACCGCAGGAATTTTTTTGCGGCGCGGGTGAGGCTCCGCCCAGGCTGACCCGGTTTCGGGAGAAGGTGCAGACGCTGCGGCGCTACTCGGTTGATCGTGTCGTTGTGTTGCCCTTTAATCCGCAGCTGGCTGCCATGCCGGCGGAGCAGTTTATCCAGCGCTTGCTGGTGGACGGTTTAGGCGTGAAGTATCTGGTGGTGGGCGACGACTTTCGCTTCGGTCACAAGCGACAGGGGGATTTTGAGCTGTTGCAACTGGCGGGCAAGCAGCACGGATTTCAGGTGGCCGCCATGCGCAGCTTTCTGGTGGACGGTGAACGCGTCAGCAGCACCCGCATTCGCACCGCCCTGGCGGCGGGAGATATGGCGCTGGCGGATCAGATGCTGGGTCGTATTTTTCGCCTCAGTGGCAAGGTGGTGAAGGGAGATCAACGAGGCCGCCAGCTCGGTTTTCCGACGGCCAACATCAACCTGCATCGCCGCTCCTTGCCGTTGCAAGGGGTCTTTGCGGTGGAAACTTACGGGGTTGAGGGTGAGCCCGTCGCCGGCGTGGCCAATATTGGTGTGCGCCCCACCTTTAACGGCAAACGACCGGTGTTGGAAGTTCACCTGCTTGACTTCAGTGGTGACCTCTACGGCCGGCACGTTGAGGTGGAGATTCTACACAAGATTCGCAGCGAAAAGCGCTTCGATTCGCTGGATGCCCTGGTGGCACAGATAGACCGGGACATCGAACGGGCACGCGGCTTCTTTGGTCGGCGCGTGACGGCGAATCAACAGATTGAACAGACGGTGGCGTAGCTACGCCAGTTATTAGTAGAAGGCACAGAGCACAACATGGCTGATTACA
>JALTMR010000552.1 GCA_027001525.1 Gammaproteobacteria bacterium | reverse complement strand
CTGCGAGACCCGGTCAACAGTGGCGACCAGGCCGCCTTCGATAACATGGTCAGCGACTTCAAGGCCAACGCTTACAATTTAAAGGGTGTGTTTGCCAACGCGGCAGCACATTGCAAAGGGGAATAGCCCATGCCGACTTCACGCTTTCACTTTGCCGCACAACTGGCCAAAACAGCCGCCCTTGGCCTGACACTGACACTGGCCCTCAGCGCCTGTCAGGACACCGTGACCCCGACGGCCCAGCTCCCCACTGACGAGACAAAGCGCGCCTACACCGGCAGCGTCGCCAACGAAGAGGTTCGACGCTTCAAAAACGAAGTGTGGGACAAACTTCGCGGCAGCGACCGCTGCGGCTCCTGCCACATCCCTGACGGTGCGGCACCGACGCCATTTGTCCGGCAGGACGACGTCAACCAGGCCCACTCGGCAGCGCTGGGCATCGTCAATACGGAGGCCCCGGAACAGTCACTCATGGTCACCAAGGTAGCTGAAGGCCACCAATGCTGGCTCGGCAGCAACGAAGGGGCATCATGCGCGGCGCAGCTGGTGGTCTATCTCCGCAACTGGCTCTATCCAAGCTCCGCCCTCAGCAGTGAAGAGGTCAAACTGGAGGCCCCCACGCTGAGAACCCCGGACACCAGCACCCTCTCCTTCCCCGCCGATGCCAACAGCTTTCAGACCACCGTCTGGCCCGTTTTGGTGGAGAACTGTGCCAGCTGCCATGCGGACGACGCGGCCATTCCCATCGCCCCGTTTTTCGCCCAGCCGAACGTGGCAGACATTCAGGTCGCCTACGATGCCGCCAAGCCCAAGATAGATCTCAACAGCGTGCCCAGCTCGCGCATCGTTGTCAGACTGCGGGAAGAGTTCCACAACTGCTGGAGCGACTGTGCCAGCAACGCCGACGAGCTGGAAGCTGAAGTACAACGTCTGGCTGACGTCGCTGCCGCCCTGCCGGGCGACGAGCTGAGCCTCGATGCCATTCCCAACAGCAAGGCACTCTACATATACGACGGCACGGTTGCCAGTGGCGGCGGGCGCGTCGATGAGAACCTGATCGCCCTGTATAAATTTGACGATGGCGAGGGCGACACCCTGATCAACGACAGCTCCGGTGTTGGCCGCGCCGCCAACCTGAAGCTCCAGGGCACCGAGGGCATCGACTACCGCTGGCTGGGGGGCTGGGGCATCGAATTTCTCACCAACCGAGGCCGCGCCCTGGCCGAACCTCAAGACAGCGCCAAGCTGCACGACATGATCACCACCAGCGGCGAATACACGCTGGAAGCGTGGCTCATTCCCGGCAATGTGACCCAGGGGGCGGACGACCCATCCGCCATCATCAGCTACTCTGCGGGGAATAACACCGAGCGCAACTTTACCCTTCGCCAGCGGCTCTACAACTACGACTACCTCAACCGCTCCTCCGAGACCAATGGCAACGGGGAACAAGCCCTGGCCACGCTGGATGACGACGAAGCGGTCCAGACCACTCTGCAACACGTTGTCGCCACCTTTGACCCCACCAATGGCCGCCGCCTCTACGTCAACGGGGAGCTGAAAGCCAGCCTGGCGGCCGAAGCGGGAGCCCACCTGGCGGACTGGGATGACAGTTTCGCCCTCATGCTGGGCAACGAGGCCTCCGGCTCGCAGCCCTGGAGCGGCAGCATCCGCTTCCTCGGCATCCACAGCCGTGCGCTCACCCCGGAGCAGATCGGTTTCAATTTTGACGCGGGCGTGGGTGAGCGTTACTACCTGCTTTTTAATATCGACGAAGAGCTGGCCAAAGGCGGACTCGATTTTAACGAGGCCTACATCATGCTGGAGGTGGCGCGATTTGACACCTACAGCTACCTCTTCGCCGAACCCACCTTCATCAGCCTGGACGAGAATTTCCAGCCCGGCGATATTCCCGCCGCCGGTATCCGGGTGGCCGGAATGCGCATCGGCCTCAACGGCAAGGAGCCGGCAGCGGGGCAGGCCTACGTCCACCTCGACACCCTCATCCGCGAAGAGGACTACGGTCCCCGCGGTCAGCGGCTATCCGATCTGGGCACCATCCTGGCCATTGATGGCGGGCCGGAGCGGGACGAGTTCTTCCTCACCTTCGACATCCTCAACACCGAGCAGGACGGCCGCATCTACAGCAACCCCATTCAACCCTTCCCGCCCTTCAGTGGTGATACCGCCTCGGCGATCGGCCTGCGTACTTTCGATGAGATCAACGCCACCATGGCAGTGCTCACCGGCGTCGACCCCAAGCAGGATGCCATTAGCGGCCCCGACGGCACCTACACACTGGTGCGCCAG
>JALTMR010000551.1 GCA_027001525.1 Gammaproteobacteria bacterium | reverse complement strand
TGTATGTGCGCTACGCCGTCAACTACATTCTTTTTGACGCGTTTACGCGTGCGTGATGAACTTGGTTTAGCCATTTCTTATATCCAGTGATTATCTTCTAATCGGTTTACGTGGACCCTTACGAGTCCGGGCATTTGTTCGAGTACGCTGCCCCCGTAACGGCAGACCGCGACGGTGACGTAGACCCCGAAAGCAACCCAGGTCCATCAAACGCTTAATATTCATGGAGACTTCACGGCGCAAATCACCTTCGACCGTAAACTTACCAACCTCTCCGCGCAGCGCCTCTACCTCAGACTCCTGCAAGTCTTTGACCTTGGCGTTTGGTGCAATACCAGCTGCGATACAAATGTCACGTGCGCGAGTGCGACCGATACCGTAGATTGCAGTCAATGCAATTTCGGCGTGTTTATTAACCGGTATGTTTATGCCAGCTATACGTGCCATTTAGGCATACTCCTTTAATTTGGCCTGGTTGCTCCAAAACAGAAGCAAAACCTTAAAAACGTTCTGAATTAACGTTTGGCAATTTATAACTAAAAAATTTAGGTTAGCCTTGACGCTGTTTGTGGCGAGCGTCTTTGCAAATGACGCGAACCACGCCGTTACGTCGAATAACTTTGCAGTTACGGCACATTTTCTTAACTGAAGCCCGAACTTTCATCTCACAATCTCCAAAACAACGAAGCATGCACCCAATAAAGTGGGCGCATTGTACTCCATACCATCCAAAAATCCAAGGGAATTTAATGCAAGCTATTCAGGCGAATCAAGGGCCGATAACAACTTTACTAAGCCCCTTTATTCCCCTTGAAGTTGGCCTTTTTCATCAAGCCTTCGTACTGGTGGGACATGAGATGAGCCTGCATCTGAGACATAAAATCCATGACCACTACCACGATAATTAACAACGAGGTACCACCAAAATAAAATGGCACATTCCAATTAAGTATCAGGAACTCTGGCAGCAAACACACACCGGTAATATAGATTGCCCCGGCAATGGTCAACCGTGTCATTACCGTATCAATGTATTTTGCCGTCTGTTCGCCAGGGCGAACCCCTGGGATAAATGCTCCTGACTTCTTTAAATTGTCTGCTGTTTCTTTCGGATTGTACTGTAACGCTGTGTAGAAAAAACAAAAGAACACGATAGCCAGTGCGTACAAAATGACATAAATAGGCTGACCGGGAGAGAGCATTGCGGAGATATCCTGCAACCAACCCAGACCATCTCCTGTACCAAACATGCTCGCAATCGTTGCCGGAAACAAGATGATACTAGAAGCAAAAATCGGTGGAATAACACCCGCCATATTCAATTTGAACGGCAAGTGGCTCGTTTGGGCCGCATAGACCTTGCGACCCTGCTGCCGCTTGGCGTAGTTTACCGTTATTCTACGCTGTCCTCTTTCCACGAAGACAACAAAAGCAATCACAGCGACAGCCAGCACCATGAAGAACATAATCATGAAAATGCTCAATTCGCCGGTACTGCCCAACTCCAGTGTCCCGCCTATAGCGGACGGCAGTCCCACCACGATGCCTGCAAATATAATGATAGAGATGCCGTTACCGATACCTCGCTCTGTAATCTGCTCGCCCAACCACATCAGGAACATGGTTCCGCCAACCAGAGTAACCATCGCAGTGAAGATAAATCCCATGCCGGGATCCAACACAACACCCTGACCGCCAACACTCTGATTTTGCAGGGCGTAAGCTACACCCCCCGCTTGCACGGTAGCCAGAACTAACGTTCCGTAACGGGTATACTGAGATATCTTTCTACGCCCTGCCTCCCCCTCTTTCTTCAATTGCTCAAGCTTTGGAACAATGGAAGTTAGGAGTTGAGTGATAATGGATGCCGAGATATAAGGCATGATACCGATGGCAAAAACAGTAAACCGGGAAAGTGCTCCCCCGGAAAACATGTTGAACATATCGATAATCGTGCCCCGCTGCTGCTCGAACAACTCAGCCAACGCAATCGGATTCACCCCTGGAACAGGAATGTGAGCACCAATTCGATAAACGATCAGCGCCCCAAGGACAAACAATAACCGACTCTTGAGCTCACTGAATCGACCAGCAGCGGCTAACCCGCCCATCGCAGGTGTTGAGGAACGTGCCACGTTATTCTTCGACCCTTCCGCCGACAGCTTCAATAGCTGCTCGAGCGCCTTTCGTGACAGAAACTCCCTTTAACACAACTGGCTTATCAATAGAGCCGGACAAAATAACCTTGGCCTTTTCTATCTGTTGACCAACAACATTAGCCGTCTTTAACGAAAGCAAGTCGATCACATCAGCAT
>JALTMR010000550.1 GCA_027001525.1 Gammaproteobacteria bacterium | reverse complement strand
AACCTGAGCGAGCGTGATTCAGGTCTGACGCATTTTTCGTACGGGTAAGGCGCTGTGATTGAGGCCTCCCCCGGTACTCCAGGAAACAAAAAAGCCCGCCCCGAAAATGGGGCAGGCTTTCAGGATAGAGCTGGCGGCTGTGACTAACCGACCATATCTTTCAGCTTCTTCAGTGGCAGCACCTTCACGACCGTGCGAGCGGGTTTTGCTGCAACATCCATGAATTCACCAGGCTTGAAGGGATTAGGTACATTCTTCTTGGCTCGCCGCGCCGGTTTACGCACAGTTTTTACTTTCAGCAGACCCGGCAGGGTAAAATGACCCACAGCGTTTTTCTTCACATGGGCGTTAACCACATCGGTCAAGGCATCCATGACCGCTGCTACTTCCTTTTTGGTCACACCGGCATTCTCAGCCAGGGTGTTGAATAATTCCGTTTTGGTATAGGCCTTTCTTGTGCCCTTGATCTTTTTAGGCTCAACTGCCTTTTTAGTTGCAGACTTCTTCTTGGCTACAACCTTCTTTTTCACTGCGGCCTTTTTGGTCACGGCCTTCTTGGCCGATGACTTCTTCACAGCCACTTTTTTAGTCGCTGCCTTTTTCTTTGTTGCTGCTTTCTTCTTCACAGCTCTCTTCATATTGGTTTTCCGTCCTAGTCTAAGAGTTAAAAACAACTTATCTTTTACAACAAGTTTTTGTATAAAGCAAAGCTTTCGCCCTACAAATATAGGGATGAAATACTACATGTCAAAAAAATACCCTATTTTTCCGGTAGTTTCCGGCTGAGCCATTTACTTGTTTCAAAAAAACAGGCTGAATAGGGGGCAACAATTCAAGCGTGATACACTCAACTTCACTATGAAAACAAAACGCACTCTTGTACTTATTTCGTTTCTATTGCTCTCTATCTCTATTGCTGCTGGCCTGTTCTGGCGAGGAGAACCTGCCCCCCTGGAATTTACCGACATTAAAGGGATATCCATTATCTCCCCCCCGGTATCCCTTCCCGATATCAACCTGAAAGATCACAATGGCAAGCGCATCACGCTGGATGACTTTAAAGGTCACTGGAGCATGGCTTTTTTTGGCTATACGCATTGCCCCGATGTCTGCCCGACGTCACTGGCCGTCATGAAACGGGTTGCGACAAAACTACGGAAGGAGGGCCAGGAGCGAGACACCCACTATCTGTTTGTCAGCCTTGATCCCTTCAGAGATACCCCTGAAGTACTGAAGGAGTACATCACCTTTTTCGATCCGGACTTTATTGGTATTACTGGCGACAAGACAGAGATCGACAAGCTCAGTGAGCGCGTGGGCGTCATTTATGACTATGAGGGAGATGTCCGGGACGAGGACTTCATCGTCAACCACTATGCCGCCATACTGATCATTGACCCTGATGCGCGCCTCAGGGCGCACATTCTGCCACCCCACTCGGTAGAGAAAGTTTCAACCGCCTTTAACCGTATTCGTGATTACTATGGAGATTAGTTACGTGCCCGTTCGCCAGCAGATAGCCATCATTGCCACCACTTTGCTTCTCTCTTTCAATAGCTACGCTGCCACTGAGGTTGTCGTCGAGAATGCCTGGGTACGAACCGCCCCGCCCTCTGCCAGGGTGCTCGCGGCCTATATGGACATCACCAACCACAGCGGGCAACCACGTTACCTGATCAGCGCGTCCAGCCCTCAGTTCAAATCGGTAGAGCTGCATCAAACCAGCATGAACGATGGCATGATGCACATGACGCCTGTCGATGCAGTCACTCTTGAAAAAGGGAAGACGATTCATATTGAACCGGGGGGTTATCACTTTATGCTGATGGGCCCCAAGCAACGCATTCACCGGGGTGACAAGATTACGCTCAAACTTGGTTTCAAAAACGGTGAGGCAGTGACGGTGGAAGCAGACGTGAAAGATTCGAGGGATGAACCAGGCCAGACGGCCTCTCATCAACATCATCACTGATAGCTGTTTTTTTACTGCCGCTGAAACAAAAAAAGCCAGCACAATGTGCTGGCTTTCATTTGTATGGTGGGCCGTCCGCGACTCGAACGCGGGACCATCGGATTAAAAGTCCGGTGCTCTACCAACTGAGCTAACGGCCCGAAGAAGTTGCACATTATAGCGATTATTTTTTGTTTGGCTAGCCCTTTTTATATCTTTTTCTCATTTCGGCAAAAAAACTTTTTCCGCCGACAGGAATCAAAAAAAACCCCAATAATCAAGCTGTTCTATCCTTACTTCAACAATCGTCTAAGCGCCTTTCAGGTAAGGGGTCGGGTCTGACACGCCCGCAGTAATAAAGCCTTCCGCCCGTAAACGACAGGAGTCACACTCACCACAGGCACGCCCTTTCTCATCGGCGGAGTAACATGACACGGTCAGGCCATAATCGACACCCAGACGTACACCCGCCTGAATAATCTGCGCCTTGGTCAGATCAATCAAGGGGGCATGGATATGGAAAGACTTGCCCTCCACGCCGGCTTTAGTGGCCAGGTTGGCGGTCTGCTCAAAGGATTTGATAAATTCAGGACGACAATCCGGGTAGCCGGAATAGTCCACCGCATTGACACCAATAAAGATATCCTGCGCACCGATCACTTCAGACCAACCCAGCGCCAACGATAAAAAAACTGTGTTGCGGGCAGGCACGTAAGTGACGGGAATACCGCAGGTGGGTGTGGTGGGTACATCGATCGATTGATCCGTCAGCGCCGACCCGCCGATATCACGCAGGTTAAGATGAACCACTTTATGATCCACCGCACCCAGCGCTCGCGCTACCTGTTGGGCCGCTTCGAGTTCCGCCATGTGACGCTGGCCGTAATCAAAACTCAAGGCGTAACAATCAAACCCCTGGGCCCGGGCCATTGCGAGACAGGTGGCCGAGTCAAGCCCGCCGGAGACCAGCACAACGGCTCTTGGTTTAACGTCCTGGTTCATCTTGCCAAAGTAACTTATGTTGTTGCAGCTGGAATCTGACGGGCAGGCGATCTTCCAACACCCACTCGGCCAGCACCTTTGCCTCAAGCTGTCCAAAGCTGGGGGACATCAACACCTCACAGCAGTTGACCAGTTCGTATCGGATAATAATCTCCTTGGCCCACTGATAGTCGTTGCGATCACAGATCACAAATTTCACCTGATCATTGATACTCAAGAAGTCGATATTTTCAAACAGATTACGCTGCTGCTCTCCAGAGGCGGGAGTTTTAAGATCCATCACCTTGGAGACCCGCGCATCGATGTTGGAGACATCCAGCGCACCACTGGTCTCCAGCGACACGTCGTAGCCGACATCACACAACGCCTGAAGCAGGTCGGTGCAGGCAGCCTGTGACAACGGCTCACCCCCTGTTACACAAACGTAGCGTGTGTCGTAGCGAGAGACCTGTTCCAGCACGGCGGCAATATCCATCGCTTCGCCTCCCTGAAAGGCGTAGCGGGTATCGCAGTACTGACAGCGCAACGGGCACCCTGTCAGACGCACAAACACCGTCGGCAAACCAACGGTGCGAGCCTCCCCCTGGAGGGAATAAAAAATTTCGGTGATGCGCAGACGGCCTTGCGTCATAGGACTCTCAAATAATCAACGGCGTGGTGGTGAAGTTGGCACACGTCAGAACTGACGGGGCTAACGTCCTTCCATTCTCATTTTCTGAAGCCGATTCTCGGCCAGCCGGGCCACCGTACTGTTGGGGTTTTTGGCCGCTGCCTCACTCAGTACCTTACGTGCATCATCCCACTGGGCCAGCTCGTAATAGGTATAACCGAGTTTTAACATGGCATCAGCCACTTTGCTGCTGTCAGGAAAGCGCTCCAGCACGGCTTTGAATTCACGTTCGGCAACCTTGAACTGACGGGTCACGTAATTCGCCTCACCCAACCAGTACTGCGCATTGCCAGCATATTCACCCTTGGGATAACGCTGCAAAAAGGTCTCGAAGGCCTCAATCGCCTGTTCATAGCGACCCTGTTTTAACTCGTTAAATGCAGCCTGATAAGCAGCCCGCTCCGCCGCCGGATCAGCCGGCTCGGCGCTAACGGCCAGCGGCGTTGCAGCCTCTGCAGCTGCCGTGGGCATGTTCGTTCCGGCTGAAGCGGGTACGGGCACTGCTGCGGGCGGTGTGGTCGCCGTCGCGGGGGCTGCCTGAACCTTTGTCAGCGCCAACTCAACTTGCCGCAAGCGGCGATCTATATCGAGATAAAGATTGCGCTGGCGCTGTTTAAGATCATCCAGCTCATGAACCAGCTCTTCAAAATTACCCCTCAAATCCTGAGTGTCGGCCTGCAGTCCGTCCAGACGCATCAGCATATCCACCAACGCCTGGTTCTCCATCAACCGCTCCAGCCGGCTGACCCGGCTGTCGAGACTGCTCGTCGCGGCGGCGGCTTCGGAGGATTGCACCATACCCGAACGATCATAGACCGGCGCCAGACGTCCACCCTCTTGCGCAAAAGCGCCGGGGATCCCGCCCAGCGCACCGGCCAACAGTGGAATCAGCCAGGCTTTCTGACTCAGCGCGGCCATTGTTAGCGACCGCTGTAGACGATAACAACGCGACGGTTTTTGCTCCAGGCACTCTCATCATGCCCCAGCACAGCCGGTTTCTCTTCGCCGTAACTCACCACATCGATCTGGCGAGAAGAGACACCCAGCAGCGCCATCATCTGCCGCACGGCGACAGCACGGCGCTCACCCAACGCCAGGTTGTATTCGCGTGTGCCACGCTCATCAGTGTGGCCTTCCAGAGTCACCCGCACATTGGGGTTGTCGGCCAGGTAGCGAGCATGCGCCTCGATCACGGCACGCGCATCCGCTTTAATGTCGCTGCGATCAAAATCAAAATAGATGGTCTGGGTAGAGAGAAGATTCGCCGGATCGTTAAAAGGATCCGCAGTGATCGCATTACCAGCGCTCATGCCGCTGATCTCTGCACCACTGATTTCGGTGCCACTGTCTGCGCCGCTGACTTCGACTGCCGCACTGCTATCAGTACCACTCGCCGCAGCATCAGCAGTGTCAGAATCGAGCTCTGACGTTTTTGAGGAACAGCCCCACAGTACAGCGACAGACAACAGAACAGCCAAGCCTTTAGCAAAAGCGCTCATGTTACACATACTCCTTAAGATTTATTTATTGCTTAAAAACGGACCCCAGGCAGGCTCTCTCGCGTCGCCCCCTTCCTGCAAGCCAATGCGCTGCTGCACACGACCATCAACAGAAACGGCGGACAACACCCCCCTACCCATGTACTCGGTAGCGTAAATGACCATACTACCATTCGGCGCGAAGCTCGGCGACTCATCCAGACGGGCATCGGTGAGAATTTGAGTCATTTTATTCTCCAGATCCATCACCGCCACCCGATAACTCCCCCCTTCGCCACGAATCATGGCCAGACGCTTGCCGTCAGGCGAGTAGACGGGGTTGAGATTTTGCCGGCCATCATAGGTCAGACGCTCAGCTTTGCCACCCCCTTGAGCAGAAATCTGATAGATCTGCGGCCTGCCACCGCGGTCCGAGGTAAAGGCAATAAAGTCGCCCGAAGGCGACCAGGTGGGTTCGGTATCGATGGCGTAGTGGTTGGTTAACCGCCGCAGACGTTTGCTCCCCAGGTGCATCACATAAATTTCGGAATTCCCGTCTTTGGACAGTGACATCGCCAAACGTTTGCCGTCTGGCGACCAGGTCGGTGCACCATTAATTCCCTTGAAAGCGGAGACCCGCTCCCGCTCTCCCGTCAGCACGTTCTGGACGTAAATCATCGAGCGACCATTTTCAAACGACACATAGGCCAGGCGGGTGCCATCCGGGGACCAGCTCGGCGACATCAATGGATGGCTGGAGCGCACAATCAGCTGGGCATCATGGCCATCCACGTCGGCCACAAACAGGGAGTACATGCGACCTGCCTGACCATCCTTGGCCTTGATGTAAGCGATGCGGGTAGCGAAGGCACCCCGCTCTCCAGTCAGGGTTTCGTAGATGAGGTCACTGATTTTATGGGCCAGGCGTCGCAGATCCTTGCCGCTGGCCTCAAAGCTGAATCCCACCTGCTGAATTTCCCGGTAGACATCAAAGAGCTGAAACTGCACCTTGTAGCGATCCCCCTCGGCAATGACCTTACCCACCACAATATTGGGAGCTCCGAGCAGACGCCAGTCGCGGAAATTCACCTGCCGCCCCTCGGTGGGGCGGGCGATCAGGTCCTTCTCCTCCAGGGGTGAGAAGCGACCGCTGATGGTCAGATCGTTGGCAATGATGGCCGCAACATTTTGCGGTGGATAGGGCGCAGGCCCCTGCCAGCCAAAAGGAATGACGGCAATAGGCAACGCCCCCTGCTGGCCCTTGGTGATCTCAATGGTCAGCGCGGCATTGGCCGGGTTATTGATCAGCAACAACGCCCACAGGGCGACGAGAAACATGCGTCCGGACTTCAGTAAATCGACTGATAACACCTAATTAATCCTCTGGATTAAAAATCAAATTCAGATCACGAAACTTGGCCGCCACTTCCGGGTCCGAGGGCAACGGCAAAGGGGATGAGTTATATACCGCAGTCTCAACCGTGCGATCAAACAGCGGGTTGCCACAACTTTTGGTCATACGGGCATCCAGCACCTGACCACCGCGGGCACCTGGAACCACCCGAATAGCCACCTCACACTGGGTTCCCTTGGGCCAGCCCGACGGCATGTTCCAGCGCCGCTCCACCCGCTGCTGAATCAGGAGCATGTAGCGATCCACCTCCGATTGAATGAAAGCCTGGCGGCGGGCAGTCAGCATCGCCTGCTCTTCGGCGAACTGCTGCTGGCGCAGTCGCTCTTCCTCCGCCCGGCGGGCTTCATCTGCTTTACGCTGGCGCTCGGCCTCAGCCTTACGCTTCTTCTCCTCTTCCGCCTTGCGTTTGGCTTCGGCCTCTTTGCGCTTGCGCTCCGCCTCGGCCTTGCGTTTACGCTCCGCTTCCGCTTTGCGCTTCTGCTCCAACTCGGCCTGGCGCTGCTTCTCTGCCTGCTGCTTGCGTTCCAACGCCTTCTGCTCGGCTTTCAGTTTCTCTATCCGCTTGGCCTCTTCCTGCTGTTTCTTCTTCAGCTCGGCCAAACGCTTTTTCTCAAGCTCCTGACGCTTCTGCTGCTCCAGCGCCTGCTTTTTCGCCTCCTCAGCCTGACGACGCACCTCGGCTTTCTTCTTCTCCAGCGCTTTGAGGCGCTGCTCTTCCGCTTCACGTTGACGCTTGGCATCCAGCGCCTGCTGCTCCAAACGCTTTTTCCTCGCCTCTTCTTGCTGGCGTTTTTTCTCTTCCGCCAGGCGCAGCTTCTCCATCTCCGCCTTGACTTTGGACTCATCCACCATCACCGCCTGAACCACATCCACCTTCGGGGCGGCAGGCAACCTGTGTGCGGGAGCCCACTCGTAGCTCAGCACCATGGCCAGGATTATCGCCAGGTGAATACCCAGCGCGGCGGCAAATGCCAGCGGGTGATTGCGGATCATTGTTAACATGGCTTCGATATTTGCACTACTTGCGACCTGCGCTCTGCTCCGGGGCTTCGGTCATCAGGCCGACGCTGGGCGCGCCCGCCGCCTGCAACCAGGTCATGACCTGCACCACCTGACCGTAATTCACGTTTTCATCGCCCCGCACCAGCACTGGTGTATCGGCCTGGCGACGCAGCACGGCGGCGGCGCGCTGCACAATGGTCTCACCGTCCACAGGCACATCATCAGCACCCCCCACATTGATGTAGTAACGGCCATCTGCAGCCACCGTGACCACCAGCGGTTCCTGACTATCCTGATCCAGCGGCTGCGATGCCGCCTGAGGCAGATCCACCTTCACCCCCTGCGATAACAGTGGCGCGGTAATCATAAAGATCACCAACAGCACCAACATGACATCGATGTAGGGAACAACGTTGATCTCCGCCATCGGCGCACGACGCTGACGAGGCTGGGCCATGTTACTGGCCTCCCGCTTTGACGTGCACCTGGCGCTGGAGAATGGAGGTGAACTCGTCAAGGAAGTTGTCGTAATGGGTAATCATACGCTCCACATCGGTGCGAAAGCGGTTGTAGGCGATGACCGCAGGAATCGCCGCAAAGAGCCCCATGGCGGTGGCGATCAACGCTTCGGCAATGCCCGGTGCCACCATTGCCAGCGTCGCCTGCTGCACTGTGCCCAGGGCACGAAATGAGTTCATGATGCCCCACACCGTACCGAACAAGCCGACGTAGGGACTGGTGGAACCTGCCGTTGCCAAAAACTGGAGGTTGGACTCAAGGCTGTCCGCCTCACGACTCAGCGCCACCCGCATGACCCGCTGCGAACCCTCGATCACCGCTGCCGGATCTGCCCCCCCTTGCTGACGCAGGCGAACAAACTCTTTAAAGCCGGCTTTGAATATTTTCTCGATACCGCTCGCGTCCGGGCTGGCATTCACCTGGTCGTAAAGCTTGGAGAGATCCCCGCCGGACCAAAAGCGATCTTCAAAACGCTCGGTGTGCTGGCGCGCCTGTTTCAGCTGCCTGCTTTTAGTAAAAATAATGGTCCAGGCGTAGACAGACACACCGAGCAGCAGCAGCATCACCAACTGCACCAGTACACTGGCTTCCATAATCAGACTTACGATGGACAGATCAGTTGTCACAAATCATCTCCGCTTTTATATAGTTGGGTATGGCACACGGCTTGAAAGAGGTCGCCCCGACGCAGGCCACCTTGACCGTGGCCCGGCACAACACGGTGGCCTCACCGCGGCGCGTAATGGTCTGATCAAATTCAAAGCTGGCCCGCCCCATGGTCGCCACCGCAGCGGTGACATCAAGTTGATCGTTGAATCGAGCCGGTTTGAGATAGGCGATATCGATATGGCGCACGGCGAACAGAATGTTATCGCGCTGGCGAAGCACATCCTGCTCCAGCCCCAAACTGCGCAACCACTCCGTGCGGGCACGCTCCAGAAAACAGAGGTAGCTGGCGTGATAGACCACACCCCCGGCATCGGTATCTTCGTAGTAGACCCTCACAGGCCAGGAGAATAATTCCATTCGCTGGTTCTTTTGTTCTCTAATATCCTGCTCTCAAGACCCGCTCGCCGGGCAAAAGTTGCATCACTGCAGACCCCAAGGGCCGCTGCTACGGCTCATCAAACACATCAAGCATCTCCTGATGCGGTTGATCTGCACTCACAGGGGGTGGCATGCCGAAATGTTCATACGCGGTGCGCGTCGCCACTCGCCCCCGCAATGTACGCATAATAAAACCC
>JALTMR010000549.1 GCA_027001525.1 Gammaproteobacteria bacterium | reverse complement strand
CCACCATGCTCGCTACGATTACCTAAGTCCGACAGGCTCCTAGTCGATAAAACGCCAGCGATAGCTGGTCAATGTGCGCCCCGGCGCAGCCTCCGAGGCGCTGCCATCGAGGGTGATGTCCTCCTCGTAGGCGGCAACCACATCCTCGGCACGGGCAACGGGCTTGCGTCCCGGCAGGTCGGGCCGGCCACTGCCCATGCCCTCCAGACGAGGATCGAGTAGCGCCGGGCCCATGACGTAATCGCCCCGCCCCACCGCACTGCGGTTGACCCGCGCCGGCCGGGGCGATGGCTTGCGACTGAGGTAGGTATCCACCCCCACCAGTGAACTGATACCAACCAGCAACGGCGTGGTGCTGGGCAACACACGCCACAACACATGGGCGGGAACCTCTCGCTCGGCGATACGCTCGATCATGCCGAGATCCTGAGGTTCCACGCTTTGGTGAACGAGCAGGGTGATGCGGTAGGCAAGGCGCTCGAAAAAGGCATCAATCGCCCCCTGCTCCTCCGGGTCAATTCGCAGATCATCTGAAAACAGAGCCAAAAACTCGCGCTGTAGCGCCTCGTCCTCCTGGTCCTTGTCTCCGATGAAGAGCGTGTCCCCCACAAAAGCGTTTCCGCTTTCCATGCCGCCCAGCGTCAGGGGGTCATCTTCATCATCGAGATCAGCACCAAGCACGGTGGCGAAGGTGCGGCGCAGGCGGTAGTCCTCCAGCACCACGATCTCGCCACGGCTGACACCGCCATCCGTGGCAATATCCAGCGCAAGGCTCAGCCCACGGACCGTGCCATGCCACTGGTAAAGCTCCAGCGCACGGCTCAAAAAGAGACGCCGCTGCGACTCCGACCACCCGGCTTCAAACTGGAAGCCGACCCAATCGGCCAGCCACGCCAGTGCCTCCGCCGGCACCGTTCCGGGGCGGGTCACCAGATCGCTGTAGGCGATGCGATCCTCCAGTGAGGTCATCACGCCTTCAACGTTACCGATGAAGCGCTCCAGAAAGTCGGCCTGTGTGGCCGGGCCCGGCGCATCGGCCTCGGGTTTGAACGTAGTCTCCCAGTAGAGCCTGGGCAGATAGTGTTCGACGTAGGAGAAGCGGCTGCCGTAGGCACGCAGGGCGAACAGCTCCGGCGTCGCGTTGCCGGGGCCGGTGAGTTCAACCCTGACGTGAAGGTATCGCCCCCGCAGCGAGCGCACCCTGCGCCCGGCTCGCTGAATCAGCACGGAGAAGAGCCCCGCCCGGTTCACCTGCCGTTCACAGGGCATCAGGCCCGGGTGGTGAGGCAGTTCCGAAGCCTGGGACTCCCACACCGCCACGGGCAGATCACTGCGCCCTCCCTGCTGATAACGCTCACCGAATCGATGTTCGAACCAGCTATCCGGAGCGATGCCGTCGTGATCCAGACGCTCATTGCTAGCGGCTAACCACACCCGAATACCACAGCCTCTCGGAATCGCCGCTTCGAGATAGAGGCGGTGCCAGGTGGCATCGACCTCACCAGCGTCCATACCTGCGCCCATACCTGCGCCCATACCCGCGTCTATAAAAGAGACCGCCGGGGCGGCGTTGCTCGCCTCCCCCCGACGACGGTAAAACGGAAACGACAACCTGTTGAGCCCACGGCTGGCGGAAAAGCCCGGATAGTGGGGCGGATAGTCGAGACCATGGAGAAAGGGACCAAAACTGTAGTCGCGTTGCAGCGGATAGAGATCACCCACAGGCCATTGGCTGGCGGGGGGCTGAAGCCGGTTTACGCGGTAGACCCGTGCTTCATTTTGCAGGGCGCCGCCATCACCAACCGGGCTGCCGGTTAACAGCAGTGCCACCGCGTCATTGCTGACCCAGGCGATGCTGTAGGGGCTGACGCTGCCCAGCAGCGTTACCGGCTCGGTCAGACGGCCATCCTCACCGAGCCAGCGCAGCCGGCTGTCCCCATCGGCCAGCCAGCTTAACAACACCAGCTCGCCGCGCAGATTGCAGGCCAATGCCACCGGCTGCTCCCCGGCCGGCCAGGCCGCCTCTGTCATCACGGTCAGGCGGGGCGGGTTGGCATTTTCACGACAGGGGCGAACAACATCAGCCGCGTAGGGTTTGTAGGCACGATCGGAGAGAGGGTAACCGGTCAGACGCGCTAACTTGCGCCGGGCTCTGTCCAGCACCCAGACACCGCCACCCGGTATGGGAGCCAGACGCCAGGCCTGAAAGTCATCGCCGCTGACCACCACATCGCGCCAGCGCTCACGCCGGTCGTGCAGAATGATGTGGCCATCCACCGCCATGTAGAGCACCCCGTCATCCCCCAGGGCCATGTCGGTCAAACCAGTGCCAGGAGACCGGCCCTCTTCCAGACGATAAATAACCACAGGCGCACCATCCACCCCGCTGGCCATCACCTGGTGCCATTCGGGATCGAACCAGGCCCGATTATCCAGGCTGTCGCGAGTCTGAGGCACCGTCTCCAGGCGCGTTTCAGCCACGCTGCGATTTTCGTTGATCGTCTCGTCGCGCCGCTGACGGGCGAGGCGCAGAGCACGGCGAGCATCGTCATACTCCAGCTCCGGCGGTTCCCCCGCTGTCAGCCAGTGGTGGGCGTCGGCCAGTAACCAGAATTTGAGGCCGTTACTGTCCATCAACAGCTCTCCGGCACCACGGGCAGCGCGACGCCGCCAGCCGGCGAGCCGCCTTCAGTGCCACTGGCACCGCCGCCTGCGCGGCTGCTGACGGCGTCGGGCACCACACCGTCGCTGCTCACCGCCACCGCCAGCAGCTCCGGCAACTGCCAGGCGTCAAGATCGATCTCAACCGGGTCACACGGCTGCAATCGCTCCACCATCTGCCACGCCGGGCGTTGGCCTTTTACAACCCGCCGGCGCTGAAACAGGTTTACCCCCGCCACCGTGGCCACCCCCTTGACCTGAGCCACCACCACTTCCAGCTCGCGATCCTTTACCCCCCGGCCCAGCGGCCAGCCTTCTCCTTGAGGGCCGTGGGGAGCCAGACTCCAGAGGTGACGCTGCAAGGCCTGACGCACATCGTAGGTCACTTGGTCATAGCCAAAGCCGGGGCGAACGGTCATGCCCACACCCAGTGCCAGTGGAATGTACTCACAACCGATGACGTAAAGTTCTGTGGCCAGTGGCCGCCGCGCAGAGAGGTAGTCGTGAACCTTCTGGATCAGTGGTTGATCGGGGCGCGGGTTGGGTGCCTCAAAGATCGCCTTGCGCGGCAGCACCATCACCGACACCACCCCCGGCACATTGAAACGGCGTTGGCGGGGCATAAATCGTGGCAGGACTTCCACCCGCCCGAGATTGACGCCGGGGGCCTCCACCGCCAGTGCCTGATAGTCATCCTCTGTCACAGCGCGGTTTCGATGGCGCAAGCGGCTGGGAATGCGGCGTTCAGCCTCATCCAGCGTCTCGGCATCGTTGCCACCGTCAGTGGCAATGCCCTGACTGACCTTGAGCTTGCGGCTGATGGCGCTGCCATCCACCCCTTTGGCATCGATCGCTTTCAGCGTACCGGCACCGAGATTGCCGGCCAGACCGCCTCCGGCACGCATCCGCGCCACACGAATGCGCCGCCCGGCCTCGGGAATACGGCCATAAATGCCATTGCCAAAACGGATGTTTCCCGCCTCACTGTCGAGAACGTAGACGGAGTCGTCGCGGCCAAAGAGGGCCAGATCCTCCACCTGAGTCCACTCCACATAGCCTGTGCCTGCCTCTTCCACCTGGAGCGTAAAACCATCGCTCTGCACCGAGGTAACGGGCAATGAGAAGCGCTGATCGGCACTGCCGTCGCTCTGGCCCACCACCCGATCACGCACGCTCTGGCGCTGGTCGATTTCAACGGCGTTGATACCGACCCAGCTCAAGGCCATGGACTCCAGCTTCTCACCGGGCTGCAGACGCAGCCAGGCGATGATGCGGGCGAGTTTGTCCGGATCATCCAGGCGCGGTGGGCGGTCGCCAATGCCGGCATTGGCTTCCTTGCGGGCATCACCCTCCAGTACGCCAAAATCCTCCACCCCGCCAGGCAGCACCAGCTGTTCGATACCGCGACGGGTGTAGTCCTGCGTCGTATCGTTCAGGCGGCGCAATGCGCTGTAGACCGGCTCATCATCAAGCAGCTCGGAGGTGCTGATAGACCAGCTGTGATCGAGGCGACCCGCGCGGCGTATCTCATCAAAGCTGGCAGGCAGTTCAATGGCCGGTGCTATACCGATGTTAAGGATCTCATGGCCATCACCACCACCGGCCAGGGTCCGTTTAACGGCATCAACATCGCTCCCCTCGGGGGCCAGCAGGGCGACCCAAAGGCTGCGGTCAGCCGTCTCTTGCACCACATCAAGGCCGTTGCGCTCCGCCACCCCGTCTTCAAACACCTGAGTGGTCACGTAGGCATCCACCTCACCGTCGATGCGGTGAAACTGGCGCAGACCTTCGATCACCTCTGACAGCTCGTATCTCTCGTCGCCACTGAGGGAACGCTTGTAGTAACACTCCCCCACCACCGGCAGCACACTCACTTCGGATAGCGTTTCAAAGTCCACCGGCCCGGCCAGACGTGCTTCGGCGGCCAGGGTCACGGAGGTGGTGGGCGCTTTCTCGTCCAGGCTCAGCGCCACCACTCCCCGCGCCGCACGAGCGGGGCGCAGCGGCATGCCCAACAGCTGCAGAAAGGCGAGGCGCTGGCGCTCCGGCACCAGATTGGCGCGGTAGAGCACCGTGTCTGCCAGCCAGGCGAACAGCTCCAGCAGGGTGCGACCGGGATCACCCGTCTGAGCCGGGCTCCACTCCGGCGTGTGGGCCGGGATGCGAGCCAGCAGCTCCTCGACCAGGTCTTCGTATTTGCGGTCATCCAGGCGGGGGGGCGTAATCGGCATATTGCTACCCTTCCAACTCCAAGGTGATGCCCATCTGCCGCGCTTGGTTGGTGCGGCGCAGACGATAGGCAATCTCTACCCGGACGGTGTCCGGGCGCTCATCAACTTCCCAGACATCGACGCGATCGAGCAAGATGCGCGGCTCCCAGCGTTGCAGCGACTCGGTAATCAGGTCGCGAATCTGGCGTCGAGTTGTCAGGGTATTGGGCTCGTGTAAAAAACGTTCCAGACCCCCGCCAAACCGGGGGCGCATCAGGCGCTCGCCAGGGCGGGTCTGGAGAATAATCTTGATGGACTGGCGCACGCTCTCATCCAGCGAGGGGTAGTGCAGCTGGCCATGATGGTCGGGCACGCCCAGCAGGGGCCAGCTCACGCGTTCGGGGCCCGGCTTCGTGGTGCTCATCAGCTATCTCCTCCGCGCTTTCCCTTTAGCCCCGGAATCGGCAGGCAGGTAAACAGATAGGGAATCCAGCGAAACACCAGATCAAACAGGGCCACAACGATCATCATCAGAATCAGGGCACAGAGGGTGACGATGGGAATCGACAGGGAGCAGACCATTCCCAGTGAGCCACCATCACTGTCTTTGCAGGGCGCGGTTTTATCCATGTCCGGCAGATCCTTGTGAAAAGGCCAGGGCAACACGGATAACACCAGGTCGGCGAGACTGAGCCGGCGCATCTTTTTGATCTTGCCGCAGAGCATGTCTGAAATCACAAACCCCGTATTCTTCTGATATTTGCGCAGCCCGGCCGGCGAAATATCCACCGGCATGGGAATGCGTACCGGTCGCGCCGGGGCATCCGGGTCAAAAAACGGGGCTAATTGAAATCGCTGTGTTGGCTCACTGACCAGGGCGGGAAAGAGGGGGCCGCAGCTGGGACGCTGGTAGACACAGCGCACCACAAACCAGCCTTCGCGAGCATCACCTGCGGGCACGCTGTCCACCGCCGTTTCGGCCTCGACCGGCAGCAGCGCTTCGATGAGTCTGGCCAGCCCGTCCACCACCGTCTGAGCCTGCTCAAGTGCCGTCAATCCGGCCAGTTCCGTATCAGGTACGGCCGGCAGGGGGGCGCTGAACTCGGGGTCAGCCAGGGGGAAAAGAAAATCGGGCCACTGATTGTCGATGGCGGCCAGCTCGCCGCTGTCGGTGTAGCGGGTAAACATCGTCTCCACTGCCTCCAGCCCCGCTTCCGCAGCGCGGGCGGCAAGCAGGGCCTCGGCCAACGTCCACTTCACATGCAGCGGACTGTAACGGCGCGGCTCAGGCTGCGGCATCACGGACCAGCCCGGCTCCCCCGCCCAGTACCAGAAGGGGCGGGTCACGATGGCACTGGCCAGGTCGCGGCCAAGGCGGGTGGCGCGCAGCAGCTCCACCAGCGCCTGCTCGTCATCTGCCAGCGCGGGCCGCTGATTCACATCAGCCAGAGCCAGCCAGATATCGGGCAGGTATTTTTCCAGAAACCTGGCGAAATCGAGCAGCACATACCAGGAGCCGGTCTGAATCTCATCCCGCGAGGTGCGCAGCAGACGCCGGCGATCTGCTGCCGTCACGCTATCGTCGCTGGCGTCGCTGCCAAAGTTGGGAAAGACCTGCGCGGCAGCATTTTTTTTGAACTCGGCCTGCTCCAGCAACAGTCGCCACGGGGCCACTACGTTATTCTGAAACAACAGACTGGCGAGAGAGCTGCCCCCGGACGGGGCAGCGGCCACCGCCCCGTCAGCGGGCAGTTCACCTTCAATAGCGGCCCCCATCCACGCCTCGCGCCGGCTGACCGGAATCACTCCGGTATGGAGGCGACGCTCACCCCGGCAACTGTTCTGAAACGTCACCGGAAAGAGGGGCAACTTCTCTTCGTTGGCCACCAGTGTTCGCGTGCAGGGGGCATGGTGCGTCCCCAGCCGATGCCAGCAATCGCCCCGCGCGCCGGGCACAAAGGCGTATTCGTCCCAATCCTTCAGTGCGGCGTCAGCGCCGCCCGGTGGCGGCAGCAGGCGGCGGATCACAAAACCGACCTGCTCCCGGCGGCGAATATCGGGCTCACAGTCGGGTAACCCGGCCTCGTTGCTGATGAGGGAGGCGGTCACCAGGTAGTGGCGTTTGTGAGTGGACTGAAACAGCTTCAGCGGCAACAGCGCTTCATCGGCGACGGCAAGGCTCGCCGCGCCGGGCTCTCTTCCCGGCTTGAACCCCGCCTTGAGAGGCCGAAGGTTGATACCCCGCCCCCGGGCGGTGCGCCGGGCAATGCTCAACTCCTCGGTCAAACGCCGGGTTTTATTCATCAGGAACGTCACTGCCGACCCCTCTTTTACCTCCCTGGCGGCCTTGCGCGGTGCGGCCATTGGCGCGCGCCAGGTCTCCGGCTGTGCCAGCCACTCGCCCAGGCGCTCCGGCTCGCTGTTGAGGGTGGCGAGGTACTCATCCATAAATTCGTCGTGATCGAAACGCAGAATCGCCGGCTGCCCCGCCTGCGGCCTGTCCTCGATACGCAGACCGGCTGCCGTCGGGCGGCCCCAGATGGGCACGGGGCCCAGCCAGCGCAGGGTTTCTCTGGCGTGAATCGCTACCATATATTTCCCGCTCCCGGTGTGTAGGAGGCGCTGATGACGCTGTTGGTGATCACCGTGTCGGCCTGAACCACGCCGTTGAAGCGCGACATGCCGGCATTGACCGTCACCATCGCCGCGTTGATCTCCACCTGAGTGGCCTGCACGGTGACGTTCATGCCGGTATTCACCGTGACGCCCTGGTTGTCGTAGGTCACGGTGGTGCCGCCGATGCGAAATTCGATTTTGCCGCCCCCTGCATCGGTCAGTTCAGCGCTGACACCGCCCGGCGTGGTGAGGCTGATGGTGGCGTCTGCCGGCTGCTCTTCGATAATGGCGATGCGCGTGCCCGCCTTGCCGGTGATGGTCCAGCGATCGACCCGGTCGCCCCCCAACTGCTCCGGCACATCGGCACTGCCGTTCCAGAGCCCGCCAATGACCACGGGCAGGCGCGAATCGCCGTTGACGAAATTCACCAGCACCTCGTCCCCCACGTCGGGAATCAGAAAGGCACCCCGATTATGGCCGGCAAAAGGCACGGCAACGCGGGCCCAGATGGGGGCATCCTGTCCATCCACCTCGTCGAAACTGATCAGCCGAAGCTGCACCCGCCCGAGTTGTTCAGGGTCGTCCACCGCCACCACCTCAGCCAGGTAGCTGCCGCCGTGCAACACGGGAGCCAGGCGTTTCAGCAAACCCTGATCGCTCATCCCGCCTCCCCCAAAGTGGCGCTCTCGGCAATGAAATCGGTTTGATAGCCATCGTGCTGGTCGTAGCGATGGTGGGTATTAACGACGTAATAGGTATTCTCAAACCGGGGACTGACCCCTGTGAGTTGCAGATGGGAGCCCACCCGCACACTGGGGTGACCTGTCACCGTGCCCTCGGCGCGGACAAACCCTCGCGCCCGCTGATCGAAGACCGCATCGGCCAGCGCCTGCGCCTCTTCGTCGCTGGTCACGGAAACATGGCCGATATGCTCCGGGCGCGACCCCAGGCTCTGTTGCAGTATTTGCGCACCCCGGCGGCCACTGCCAGGGCCGAAGTTCACCCCCTGACTGCGGCCACTGACCCGCTGGCCGCGCGGTGCATTCCAGCCGGCCGAGGTCACTTCGGTCACCTGGTTGGCCAGATCGGCAATGAATTTGACGCTGCGCAAATCATGAAACATCGCCATTTCAATTACATTGCGCTGCACCTCGCTGCGAGGGGCGGCTTGCAGGGTATCGCCCACAACCTGCATGTCGGCATCGACCCGATGCAGCAGCCGACGCAAAAAGGCGAGATCGCTTTCGTTGAGCTGTACCCAGGTGCTGCGGGGGCTGTCCAGGGCGGTGATTTCGCTCTGTAGCCCCAACCGGCCGGCCACCTCCCGAATCAGGTCGGCCAGTGTCTTGTCGCTGTGCACCTCGCTGCGGCGCGCCATTCGGGCCAGCTGCAACGCGTCTTCAGCCAGAACCAGCAGTTCGGGCGGGGCCGATTCGGGAAAGTCGGCCTCCAGGGCGGTGATCACGCCTCGAAAGAGCTCCTGCGGTTCGGCAATGTCGCCGCCAAAAACGGTGACGGTGGCACCCAACCTCACCTCCGCCTCATCCTCGAAGGCGTAGCCTGCTTCACCCTCCGGACGACTGGCGATATTGCTCAGGCGCAGCTCAAGGGAGCACAAACCGCCCTCCTGCTCATACATATCCATAGCCAGCACCAGCGCGTTGAGCTGTTCGTAACGCTGGCCGTCGATCTCCACCAGGGGCCGGGGGTTGTAGACCGGGCGGCGATTAAGCGCGGTGATCGTCATTTAATCGGCCTCCAGTCGCTGCTGGCGACGCCGCCAGGTGGCCTGCTGCTGGCG
>JALTMR010000548.1 GCA_027001525.1 Gammaproteobacteria bacterium | reverse complement strand
TTCCGCTGGTGTTGCTGATTGTCGGTGCCGCTTTGTGGAACAGCGATAAGAAGATTGCGCCGGGCGGTGAGTTAACGCTTTATGGCAACGTTGAAATTCGCGAAGCCCAGTTGGCTTTTAATGCCAGTGAACACATTGCCGAGGTGCTGGTGGAGGAGGGTGACCATGTCACCCAGGGACAGCTGTTGGCTCGTCTGCATACCGAATTGCTGGAGGCCCGGTACGCCGAAGCGCAAGCGGCACTGATGGCCCAGCAGCAGGTCGTGGCCAAACTGGAGGCAGGTAGTCGGCCCGAGGAGATTCGCAAGGGGCAGGCTGAACTGGAGGCGGCCAGGGCCAGGGCCAAGTCGGCATCAGACAGCTACCACCGGCTGGCCAGGTTGCTGGATAAACAGCTGGCATCGGCAGATGATGTGGAGAACGCCCGCGGCCTGGCTGATGCCGCTCAGGCCCAGGTTGAGGTGGCGAAACAGGCGCTCACATTGCTCAAGCTGGGGCCGCGTAAGGAGGATATCGCCGCGGCGCGAGCGCTGCTTGCACAGCGAGAGGCCGCTCTCACCGCCGCCCGCCAATACCTTGCAGATGCCCGCCTCAACGCTCCTGCCGATGGCATCATCCGCAACCGCATTCTGGAGCCCGGCGATATGGCCTTTCCCCAGACGCCGGTGTTGACGCTGGCACTGGTTGACCCGGTCTGGGTGCGGGCCTACCTGCCCGAGTCGATGTTGGGGCGGATCAAACTGGGCACGGCGGCCACCATCCACAGCGACAGCTACCCGGACAAAACCTACGACGGCTGGGTGGGTTACGTCTCGCCCAGCGCCGAATTTACCCCCAAAACGGTACAAACGCCGGAATTGCGCACCCGTCTGGTCTACTCGATTCGCGTGTTTGCCTGCAACCCCGAGGAGGAGCTGCGTCTGGGTATGCCGGTCACGGTAAAGCTCAGGCTCGACCAGCCACGCGTTGCCGACGCCAATCGCTGCGGGCCATAGCATGGCTCCCATCCTGACCTTCAACGGGGTGAGCAAGTATTTTCGGGCTCAGCGGCGAAAAGTGGCGGCTCTCGATCACGTTGACTTTACCCTGCGCCGCGGGGCCGTCACTGGCTTGATCGGCCCGGACGGCGCGGGCAAAACAACCCTTATGCGTCTCGGTGCGGCCCTGTTACTGCCCGATGAGGGCGTCGTCAGTGTCGCCGGTGCGGGCACTCGAACCGATGCGGAGGCGGTCAAACAGACCGTCGGCTATATGCCCCAGCGCTTTGGCCTCTATGAAGACCTGACGGTGCAGGAAAATCTTGAACTCTACGCCGACCTCCAGGGCATCGCCCCCGCCGCCCGTCCCCAACGCTACGCCGAGTTGATGCAGATGACCGGCCTGGTGTCCTTTACCGGGCGTCTGGCGGGCAAGCTTTCCGGGGGGATGAAGCAGAAGCTGGGCCTGGCCTGTGCACTGCTGCGGGCACCGCAGCTACTGTTGCTGGATGAGCCTACGGTGGGTGTCGATCCAGTCTCTCGCCGCGAGCTGTGGCAAATCGTCTACCGCCAGGTGGAGCAGCAGGGGATGACCGTGCTGCTCAGCACGGCCTACCTCGATGAAGCGGAGCGCTGTGACGAGGTGATTATGCTCCACGAGGGGCAAGTGCTGGGCCAGGGCGCCCCCGCTGAATTCAGTCGTCCGATGGAGGAGCGCATCTACCTGGCGCACACGGAAGGGCTTTCGTCACGCCGCGCCCAGGCGCTGCTGGCTCAGGGCCCCGGCGTGCTTGACGCCCTGGTGGAAGGCGAAGCGGTGCGACTGGTGATGGCGAAAAAGGGCCGGCCTGACCCCGCCACCTTGTTGCCACAGGGCGCTGCGGTGGAGCTGACCCCTGCCGAGCCGCGTTTCGAGGATGCCTTCGTTGCCCGCCTGAAACAGGAGAGCAGCGCGTCGTCGCCGGCGCCGGAAATGGCCATGGCGGTCAGTGAGGACGGTGACGAAGAGGTGATCCAGGTACGTAATCTGGTGCGCCGTTTTGGTGATTTTGTGGCGGTGGATCGGGTCAGTTTCAGCGTTCGTCGGGGCGAGGTCTTTGGCTTGCTGGGGGCTAATGGTGCTGGCAAATCAACCACCTTTCGAATGCTGTGTGGTCTGTTGCCATTGAGTGCCGGTGAGGTCTCGGTGGCGGGGCATGATCTTGGCAAAGCGGCTCCCGAAGCGCGCCGCCGCATCGGTTACATGGCGCAGAAGTTCTCTCTCTACGGCGATTTGTCGGTCATGCAGAACCTGCGTTTTTTCTCCAGCGCTTACGGTCTGCACGGCAATCGCCAGCGCGAACGCCTTGACTGGGCG
>JALTMR010000547.1 GCA_027001525.1 Gammaproteobacteria bacterium | reverse complement strand
ACATTCCCTACCGGCGCGTTGATCCGCTGAAGATCGATGTGGCCAGCGTCACTGCAGTCATGTCTTACGCTTATGCGGAGCGCAACAAATTGTTGCCGCTGGAGGTGACCTCCAGCTACGTCGTCATCGCCACCGCCGAGCCCTTTCTGACGGCCTGGACGCAGGAGCTGGCCCACATTCTGCGCAAAGAGATTCGGCTGGAGCTGGCCAGCCCGTCGGATGTCAGTCGCTATCTGGTGGAGTTCTACACGGTTTCGCGCTCGGTGGTGGGGGCTTCGGGTGAGGAGGCCAAGGCACCGGGGGAGATCACCAATCTGGAGCAGATGCTGGAGCTGGGCAAGTCGGGCAGCCTCGATGCCAATGACCAGCATGTGGTGAATATCGTTGACTGGCTGTTGCAGTACGCTTTTGATCAGCGCGCCAGTGACATCCATATCGAGCCACGGCGGGAGAAGGGCAACATCCGCTTTCGCATCGATGGCATGTTGCACCTGGTCTACCAGTTGCCCAGCCCGGTGATGGCGGCGGTGGTCAGCCGGTTGAAAATCCTCGGGCGCATGGATCTGGCGGAAAAACGCCGTCCGCTGGACGGTCGTCTGAAGACAAAATCCCCCGATGGCGATGAGGTGGAACTGCGTCTCTCCACCATGCCCACCGCTTTCGGCGAGAAGATGGTGATGCGGATTTTCGACCCCGATGTGCTGGTGAAAAACTTTACCGAGCTTGGCTTCAACCGCTCGGAGGAGGCGCAGTGGCACGCCATGATCCAGCAGCCCAATGGCATTATTCTGGTCACCGGGCCGACGGGCTCGGGCAAAACCACCACCCTCTACTCCACCCTCAAATACCTGGCCAGGCCGGAGCTGAATATCTGCACCATCGAGGACCCCATCGAGATGGTGGTGCCCGATTTTAACCAGATGCAGGTGCAGCAGAATATCGATCTCGGATTTGCCGACGGTGTTAAAGCGCTGCTGCGCCAGGATCCGGATATCATCATGGTGGGGGAGATACGCGACATGGAGACGGCGGAGATGGCCATTCAGGCGGCGCTGACGGGGCACCTGGTGATTTCAACGCTGCACACCAATGATGCGGTCTCCGCCATCACACGGCTGATGGACATCGGCGTGCCGCACTACATGATCAGCGCCACGCTGCTGGGGGTGGTGGCGCAGCGATTGGTGCGCACACTCTGCCCCCATTGCAAGCAGCCGCAAGCGACGGATGAAGAGATGTGGTCCACCCTGAGCCGCCCCTGGAAGAGCAATATGCCAGAGCAGGTCAAAGGCCCGGTGGGCTGTCTGGAGTGCCGTCAGACCGGCTATGCCGGGCGCATGGGCATCTATGAGATGTTGATGATGTCGGGCAAGATCAAAAAACTGATCAACAGCGAGCATGCCGATCTGGCCGCCATTCGCCAGCAGGCGCAAAAAGAGGGAATGCGGCCACTGCGTATCAGCGGCATTCAGAAAGTGGCCAATGGCGTGACCTCGCTGGATGAGGTGTTCCGCGTTGCTCCGCCCTATGGTGATGAGTAGAAAGAAGGGCGACTTTCAGTTGCTGGTGGGCTGTTTCAGGGTCGCCCATATACCTTGTTTTTAACATTGTTTTAAAGAGTTCCCCCCTTGCGCCGAAATCCTGAGTAACCACCTGTTGCTACGCCCTGGCTCTGCCGGCGTCGTCGCGACGAGGTGGGCGGGAGAGATCCCCCGGATAAAACGGTAGTGGTGCGTAGAGGGATGCAAATGAACGCCTTGTTTTTACCTGCGGTACGTTTTGATTCAATGCTTGGCTCGGGTACCCGGCTTGTGCTGTTGCTCAGTCTGATGCTTTTTTCAGTGGCAACGCTGGGCTACCTGCTGTCAGAGCAATACGACGATAAGCTGCGTTCGGTGCAGCATAGCGATGTTGCGGCGGAGCAGCAGGCACTTTTGCAGGCTGAGATCCAGGCGGACAAGGCGGATCTGATTACTTTTGTGACGCTGTTGTCACTGCTGTTTGTCTACCTGGTGGTGGGGCAGTTTTTGCGGGCTCGGCAAGATGCTGCGCGGCTTCGGGCCGCCTGCCAGGCCCTTGCCCGGGGTGAGTTCGATTTATCGCCGCCCGCACACAAGAGCGTGGATGAGTGGGGCGTGCTGGAGGAGGATATCCAAACCGTCTCGCGAGAGTTTCAACGCCGCTTGATCTCGGTCACCGAAATGGCGGCCGAGGTGTACGACGCTGCCGGTGAGCTGAACAAGCTCTCCCGGCGTGAGGCGGAAAATGCCAGTCAGCAAAGTGGTGCTGTGGCCAACATCGCTTCAGCTATTCAGCAGACCTCAGCCAGCACCG
>JALTMR010000546.1 GCA_027001525.1 Gammaproteobacteria bacterium | reverse complement strand
CCACTGACCAGCTCATGACCCAACTCCACCGCCCTATCCTGCCCCTGCTGCTTGTAGCACAGGCCGATGGCTTCACGCTCATCATCATTCATGATGGGCACATTCAGGGCCGAGGGAAACGAACCCTGGTCGTACTCCACCGGGGCGCGCACATCGAGCAGCGCAACATCACCCAGCAGCAACTGGCGGTAGTCATCCAACTGGGGGAGTTCTGTGGCCACGTCAGTTCACCTCAACGCAGCAACGGGGGCTCGCATCGTCTGGAGCGCCAAGCTCCCCGATACAGGTCAGTGCCAACTGGTGCTGCTCGGCGGTGCGTAAAAACTCATCCACACCCTCGGGACTGACAGCCACCAACAGCCCGCCAGAGGTTTGCGGATCACAAAGAATCGCCTGCTGCAGCTCGGACATCCCCCCCAGCTTGTGGCCGTAACTATCAAAATTGCGCTGCGCCCCGCCAGGGGAGCAGCCCTGCGCCAAATAGTGTTCAATCTCTGCCAGCTTGGGCACCTGCTCATAGCGAATCAGTGCCTGCAAGCCGCTGCCTTCACACATCTCCAGCAAGTGCCCCATCAAACCAAAACCCGTCACATCCGTCATCGCCTTCACGGCTGGCAGCCGGGCAAACACTGCACCGATGCTGTTGAGCTGACACATGGTTTCCGGAGCCAAACGCAGGTGCTCAGGCTTCAGCAGGCTTTTCTTCTCCGCCGTGGTCAGTATGCCGATACCCAGCGGCTTGGTGAGAAAGAGCTGGCAACCTGCTTCGGCCTGATCGTTACGCTTGAGGTATTGAGTCTCCACCTGACCGGTCACGGCCAAACCGAAAATAGGCTCGGGGGCATCAATAGAGTGGCCACCAGCCAGGGGAATTCCTGCATTCTGGCAAGCCTTGCGCCCCCCCTCAATCACCTGCGCGGCCACCTCCGGCCCCAGCTTGCCGATGGGCCAGCCGAAAATGGAGATAGCCATCAGCGGTGTGCCACCCATGGCGTAGACGTCACTGATGGCATTGGTGGCGGCAATCTGGCCGAACTCGAAAGGGTCATCCACAATCGGCATGAAAAAGTCTGTGGTGCTGATCACCGAAGTGCCGTTGCCGAGGTCAAACACGGCAGCATCATCCCGGCTGTCATAACCCACCAGCAGCTGGGGAAATGGCTGGCGCGGCTGCTCGCTGTGCAGTATCTCCGCCAGCAACTTTGGGGAAATTTTGCAGCCACAGCCTGCGCCGTGGCTATATTGCGTTAACCGAATGGCTTGCTCGTCTGTATGACCCGTCACGTTCCACTAACTCCCACGAAATTCTTGTGGGGGCGACTGTAACGCCGCAAGGGTTTGCAATGCAAGAAGCGGAACGGGCTCGGCTAATCGCTACTTTTATGAACGCTGTGGCGTATGCGTCTGACCGCAAAAAAGACCAGCCCCAGAACGATGGGAATTGCGATGCCGGTGGCAAGTTCGGTATTGAATTTCACCCCGGACGCCTTCACCGCCTTCAAACCGTAAGAGACCAGGCCCAGCAGGTAGTAACTCAACACGACGATAGAGAGCCCCTCCACCGTCTCCTGCAAACGCAGTTGCAGATGGGCCCGGTTATCCATCGAACGCAGCAGGTCACGACTCTGCTTCTCCATGGAGATCTCAACACGAGTACGCAACAAGGAGGAGGCCCGCTCAACCCGCAGGGAGAGCGTCTCCAATTTGTTATTGACCAAAAAGCAGGTTCCCATGGCGGCGGACAGGCGCTGCTCCATAAACTCCTGAAACATCTGCAACCCCGGAATACGTCGTTCACGCAGTTGCGAGACACGCAGCTTGACGATGTCGTAGTACATGGACGAGGCGTTGACGCGCTGACTTGTTTTGGCCGAGATGCGCTCGATCTCGGCCGCCAACTGGGTCAGCTCGTTAAGCAGGTGCTGTTCATCTTCCAGGCATTCGAGCCTGATATTGTTCTCGGTCAGATCGGCCAGACGCTGGTCGAAACGGGCCAGCTTGGGGATATAGCTGCGCATCATGGGCACAGGCAACATGGCCAGCATACGGTAGCTCTCAATCTCCAACAGGCGCTGCACCAGACGCCCCGCCTGACGGCGGCGCAAATCAACGTCATGAATCAGAATACGCCCAAAACCGTCACTGTGAATCTGGTTGTCCGTCCAGACCACGGCATTTCCCGCCGCCACCTCGGAACCGATCACAGTGTTCGAGGCAAACAGAATCGAAAGCTCCTTCAGGCTGCGCTGAGGCCGCTCTTTACTGTCAATGGCAACGTGAGTCGCCACAATCACCTCACCGGGCAACGTCTCCAACCACTCGGGCGGCACCTGGCTG
>JALTMR010000545.1 GCA_027001525.1 Gammaproteobacteria bacterium | reverse complement strand
ATGCTCAATCCTTCGCCCGGGCAGCGCCAAAGTGAGAACAATCGTTCGTGCGTGCTGAAGGTGACGGGTGCGCATGGATCGCTTCTGTTGACCGGCGATATCGAGGCGCCGGCCGAGCAATTGCTGATTGAGCGGGAAGGGCGAAAGCTGGCTGCCGATATTCTGGTGGTGCCGCATCACGGCAGCAATACATCGTCGAGCGCGGCGTTTTTACGTGCGGTGAATCCCAAAACAGCGCTGTTTCCTGTGGGCTACGCTAATCGCTGGAAGTTTCCGAAAGCAAGGGTAGTGGCCCGTTATCTGGATCGCGGTATAGCCATCCACGATACGGCCAGGGAGGGGGCGCTGATAGTGAAAGCTGGTGCTGGAGGCGAGTTGTTGCCCCTTGGCTACAGGGCTGCCAACAGGCGCTACTGGCAGCCGGAGGCTGGCCAATAAACCGTTCTTTCATCAGAGAAAATCGAGTATGATTAGGCGCTTCTTTGTAGGGAATCAAGGAGTACATTCCTCGTGCTGGAAATAGTAAAGTCTGGCGGCTGGTTGATGGTGCCGATTATCTTGTGTTCCGTGGTGGCGCTGGCCATCAGTGCAGAGCGTGCCTGGGCGCTGCAGAAGCGGCGTATCTGTCCGACCCATCTGCTGGCGCAGATCTGGAGCTGGATCAAAAAGAAAGAACTTAATAAAGAGAAGATCAAGCAGTTGCAGGCTGGCTCTCCTCTGGGGCGTATTCTGGCGGCGGGCCTGAATAACCGTCAGCACGAGCGGGCGGTGATGAAAGAGGTGATTGAAGAGGCCGGACGCCAGGAGGTGCTGGAGCTGGAGCGCTTTCTCAACACCCTGGGCACCATCGCGGTGATCACGCCACTGCTTGGCCTGCTCGGCACGGTCATCGGCATGATCAAGGTCTTCACAGCCATTACCTTGCAAGGGGTGGGAAATGCAGCGGATCTGTCCGGCGGTATTTCCGAGGCGCTGATTACCACGGCTGCGGGCATGGCGGTGGCCATCCCCAGTCTGATTTTCTACCGCTACTATCAGCGCAAGGTGGATGAGTTGGTGATTTTGATGGAGCACGAGTCACTGAAGCTGGTCGAGGTGCTGATGGGGCTGCGTGAGCGCGATGGCACTGAGGAGGATCCGTTTTGAATCTGCGTCAGTTTCGTCGGGAAGAGCCTTCGGTGAATCTGACACCACTGATCGATGTGGTGTTTCTGTTGCTTATTTTCTTCATGGTGACGACGACATTTCGGGAAGAGTCCGAAATCCAGATCAATCTGCCCCAGGCATCCAACAAGCCAGTGGAACACGAGGCGCAGGCGTTGGAGGTTACTATCGACAGGGACGGGCATTTTTTCGTTAATCAGCAGGCGCTGATCAATACCCAGCTTGACACCCTCAAGCGCGCATTGCGTGAACTTAAAAGCGATGCTGGCAATCAATCGGTCATCGTGAGCGCTGATGCCAATGCACCGCATCAGGCTGTGGTAAAAGCCATGGATGCTGCCCGGCAGGTGGGCCTGACACGTCTCTCCATTGCGACCCGCACCTTTGAACGCGACTAGCTCTACTTTGCGACAGGCTGTGATATTCGCCTGTTGCTCCTCTCTTTTTCTCTCCCCATGAATGCACTGGAGCGGCGCTGGTATCAGTCGCCCGCGCTGGCTTTGCTGCCCATCGAGGCTTTTTACCGTGCGGTGATTGCCGTGCGTCGCAGTGCCTATCGGTGGGGGGTGTTTTCCAGCGCCCGGCTTGATGTGCCCGTGATCGTGGTAGGTAACATCAATGTTGGGGGGACGGGAAAAACACCGCTTACCATCTGGCTGGTTAAATGCCTCAAGGAGGCGGGATACCAGCCGGGCATTATTACGCGCGGTTACGGTGGCAAGGCGAGTAGTTGGCCGCAAACGGTGGCGGCTGACAGTGATCCGGCGCTGGTGGGCGATGAGCCAGTCATAATGGCTCGGCGCTGTGATTGTCCGGTAGTGGCGGGGCCTGATCGCGTCCGCGCGGCCAAAGTGCTGTTGGCGAATAGCGCCTGCAATATCCTGATTAGCGATGACGGGATGCAGCACTACCGTTTGCAGCGGGATCTGGAAATTGTGGTTGTGGATGGGGAGCGGCGTTTTGGCAATAACCACTGTCTGCCCGCAGGTCCGCTGCGAGAGCCTGTTAAGCGTTTGAAGGAAGTGGATCACATTGTGACTAATGGAAATGCTCGCACTGGAGAGTGGGGTATGTCGTTAGTGCAGGAGGGGGCGATCTCTCTGGCGGACGCCTCCTCCGTCCCGCTGAGTGATTTTAAAGGGCAGGCGGTGCACGCGGTCGCCGGCATTGGCAATCCCGCTCGT
>JALTMR010000544.1 GCA_027001525.1 Gammaproteobacteria bacterium | reverse complement strand
AAGGAGGGAAAGCCTGATGAGTCATCGAGACTTTCTGGTGGAACTGGGCACAGAGGAGCTGCCACCCAAAGCGTTATCGCGCCTCTCCAGGGCGTTTACCGCCGCTGTTGAAGAGGGCCTGAACAACGCGGGGCTGGCGTATGCCGAGGTCCACGCCTACGCTGCGCCACGTCGCCTGGCCGTGTGGGTCAAAGATCTGGCAGAGGCTCAGGCAGACAAAAAAATTGAACGCCGAGGGCCGGCGGTAAAGGCGGCCTTTGATGCCGAGGGTCTGCCCACCAAAGCGCTGCAAGGCTTTGCCCGCTCCTGTGGCGTCGAAGTTGAAACGCTGGAGACACTGGAGACAGCCAAGGGCAGCTGGCTCGTCTTTCGAGGCGAAGAGAAGGGTCAGCCAGCCCAGGTCTTGCTGGCCGATATCGTCCAGCAAGCACTGGACAAGTTGCCCATTCCCAAGCGCATGCGCTGGGGTGATTTGACGGCTGAGTTCGTTCGCCCGGTTCACTGGTTGGTACTGCTGTTTGGCGACGAGGTGATCGATGCCGAAATTCTCGCCGTCAAAGCAGGCCGCGAGACTCGTGGCCACCGCTTTCACCACCCGGATGCCCTCTACCTGTCAGAGCCTGCAGCCTACGCTCCGCTGCTGGAGACGGAAGGTCGCGTGGTGGCTCACTTTGGTGACCGGCGCGAGGCGGTGCGCGCTCAGGTAGAAGAGGCGGCGGTGAAGCTGGGGGGGCGAGCGGTGATCGACGAAGCGCTGCTTGAGGAGGTCACCGGCATGGTGGAGTGGCCCGTCGCGGTGGCTGGGTCATTTGAGGAGCGCTTTCTCGATGTGCCCTCAGAAGCCTTGATCTCCGCCATGAAAGGTCATCAGAAATATTTTCATGTGGTGGATGGCGAAGGTCGGCTGATGCCCCATTTTATCACCGTCAGCAATATCGACAGCAAGGATATCAGCGCCGTGCGCAGCGGCAATGAGCGTGTGATTCGCCCGCGTCTGTCCGATGCCGAGTTTTTCTGGACGCAGGACTGCAAGCGCACGCTGGCAGAGCGTCGGCAGGATCTCAAGACCGTGGTGTTCCAGCAAGAGCTGGGCACCGTGTTTGACAAATCCGAGCGTATTGCTGAACTGGCAGGCTCCATTGTCGGGCAGTTGGGCGGTGAACGGGCGGACGGTGTGCGTGCCGGGCAGCTGGCCAAGTGTGATCTGATGTCCGAAATGGTGGGCGAATTCCCCGAGCTGCAAGGCATCATGGGGCGCTACTACGCTCGCCATGACGGCGAGCCCGAAGCCGTGGCCGAGGCGATGGACGAGCAGTACATGCCCCGTTTTGCCGGTGATGAACTGCCCCGGGGCGTGGTGGGCCAGGCCGTGGCCATTGCCGACAAGCTCGATACTCTGGTGGGCATTTTTGGCATTGGCCAGCTTCCCACCGGCAGTAAAGACCCCTTCGCCCTGCGCCGCGCTGCTCTGGGTGTGCTGCGCGGCATTATCGAACAGCAGCTGGCGCTCGATCTGGCGCAGCTGATCGCTGAAAGCGTGGCGTGCTATGGCGCTGGCGGGCGAGAGTTTGATGCCAACGTAGCGGCTCAGGTGTTCGATTTCATGATGGAGCGGCTGCGGGTCTACTACCAGGATGCCGGGATCAACGGCGACGTCTTCGAGGCCGTGCAGGCTGTCTCGCCCACGCGGCCCTTCGACTTCGATCAGCGCATGCGGGCCGTGAATGCTTTCCGCGCGCTGGCTGAGTCAGAGGCGCTGGCGGCGGCGAACAAACGTGCCTCCAATATTCTGCGTCAGGCGCTGGATGGGGGCACCCAAATCCCCACAGACATCGACGCGGCTTTGCTTGATGCGCCTGAAGAGAAGGTGCTGGCGCAGCGCATTGCTGCTGTGACCGAGGCCGTCCAGCCCGCTCTGGCGGCATTTGACTACACCGAGGCCCTGCAACAGATGGCGACGCTGCGTGACAGTGTTGACGCTTTTTTCGACCAGGTGATGGTCATGGCTGACGATGAGGCGTTGCGTTTGAATCGCCTGGCGCTGCTCAAGCGGTTGCGGGGCCTGTTCCTCAACGTGGCTGATGTGTCACGGCTGCAGGGTTAGGGGATGCGCCTTATCATTCTTGATCGTGATGGTGTCATCAATCAGGACTCGGATGACTTCATCAAGTCGCCGCAGGAGTGGCAACCCATCCCCGGCAGTCTGGAGGCCATCGCCCGCTTGAGCCGGGCGGACTACCGGGTGGTGGTGGCCACCAACCAGTCGGGCGTGGCACGGGGGTTGTTTGATCTGGAAACCCTCATGGCCATTCATGACAAGATGCATCGCCTGGTTGCCGAGGCGGGGGGGCACATTGAGG
>JALTMR010000543.1 GCA_027001525.1 Gammaproteobacteria bacterium | reverse complement strand
CCCATTTCGAGGTGACGAACGTAGATTCTGGAACCACTGCCCACAATCAGGCGATCATCCTCGGCCGAGATAATGTAGCCCAGTGTGTTCAGCTCCTGCTTGGTGAAGATACGAGGCTGGGAGATGAACTGGTTGATGGCCGCCGCAGGCACCGATGGAATGGCGCTGTCGATGCGTGTCGCGCGCATCTTCGGGGTCAGTTTGACCGCAGCCCTGCCTCGCTGGATGGTGAGCACCGGCTTGCCATCCTGATAGGTGAGAATGATGACGTCACCGGGGTAGATCAGGTGAGGATTGGCGATCTCCGGGTTGATGTGCCAGATTTCAGGCCAACGCCAGGGGTCGCGTAAAAACTTGGCGGAAATATCCCACAGTGTGTCACCTTTAACGACGACGTAGCGCTCGGGGTGGTTGGGGTTGAGGGCCAGCTCGTCCGCAAAAGCGACGCTGAAGGTGAAAAAACTGATGAGCAGCGTCAATGCAACTTTCTTGATGGACATCTCCCGTTCCTTTAATTATTTCCTGATGGGTTAGGCGAGTTTAGCTAAATTAACTGTCAGTCTCCAATAAGCCGGGAGACTGAGCGGCGGTTTGCGCTTCAATGTGATCATTGTTGGCGACAGTTTTTTTGACCAACAAGGCCTTAACCGCTCCGGCGCGCATGTAAACATGGCAGATCAGCAGTATAATCGGCCATCAGGTTAATTAAGTTAGTGACATCTTCATGACGATTCGACACATTTTGCATTTTCCCGATCCGAAGCTACATAGAAAATCTCAGGCCGTGGCCACGGTTGACGATGAAATCCGCCAACTCGTGGATGATATGCTGGAGACCATGTACGACGCCCCGGGTATTGGCCTGGCCGCCCCGCAGGTGGCGGTATTCAAGCGTGTCATGGTGGTTGATGTTACCGAAGACAATAGCGAGCCGCTGGTGTTTATCAATCCCGAGATCATTGAATCGAGCGGGCAGGAGAAAATGGAAGAGGGTTGTCTCTCCGTGCCTGAAGTCTACGAGCTGGTGGAGCGAGCCGAGCAGATTACGGTGCGTGCCCTGGATCGTGAAGGGAAGCCTTTTGAGATGAAGGCGGATGGCCTGAAAGCGGTTTGTATTCAACACGAGGTTGACCACCTGAACGGCAAGCTGTTTGTCGATTACCTCTCCAGCCTGAAGCGGACGCGAATTCGCAAAAAGCTGGAAAAGGCGCGCCGCCAGGCAATGTAGGCCTCTTGTGGCGCCCCCCCTTTCTCTCACTGAATTGACCCCCTTAATGAGCAAAACAGATCCTTTGAACATTGTCTTCGCCGGTACGCCCGACTTTGCCGCTGAAGCCTTAGCCGCGCTGCTGGGTTCGAATCACAATGTGATTGCCGTCTATACCCAGCCTGACCGCCCCGCCGGTCGTGGCCGCAAATTACGCCCCAGCCCGGTCAAGGCCCTGGCGCTGGAGCATGGTATTGAGGTGCGTCAGCCCGTCTCGCTCAAATCCACTGAGGAGCAGGTCGCACTACGGGAGCTGAAACCCGACATTATGGTGGTGGTTGCCTATGGCCTGATTCTGCCCACTGCGATTTTGCAAACGCCGCGTCTGGGCTGTATCAATATCCACGCTTCGCTGCTGCCGCGCTGGCGTGGTGCGGCCCCTATTCAGCGCGCCATACTGGCGGGTGATGCCAAAAGTGGGGTGACCATTATGCAGATGGACGAGGGGCTGGATACGGGAGATATGCTGCTCAAGCGCAGCTGTCCCATTGGCGCGCAGGACAATAGCCAGATGCTTCATGACCGGCTGGCGGCCTTGGGGGGGGAGGCGATGCTGGACACACTGACATTACTGGCCAGCGGCAGTGCCCGGCCCGAAAAGCAGAATGATGCACTGGCCTGCTACGCGGCCAAGCTCTCCAAGGCGGAGGCGACGCTGGACTGGCGCCGCCCGGCTGAGGTGCTGGATCGTCAGGTGCGGGCCTTTAACCCCTGGCCCGTGGCCCAGGCCCCGATGGGCGAGAAGATGATGCGTGTCTGGCGGGCGCAGGTGGTGGCGCAGACGAGCAGTGCCACTCCCGGCACGGTCGTGGCGACCGGTAAAGCCGGGATCGATGTGGCGACTGGCGAGGGTCTGTTGCGCCTGCAGCAGATACAGATGCCCGGTGGCCGGGCACTGGCTGCGGCCGATCTGGTTAACGCGCGCCCGGAGTTCAAATCCCCGGGGTTTCAGTTTGATCTTGCTGCCCCGGCAGAGACTCCCTGATCGTGGCGAATCTGGATTGCCGCGCCGCAGCGGCCAAGGCTCTGTTCGACCTGATGGTTCACGGCCACTCACTCTCAACGGTTATTCCCAAATGGCAGGCCCGGGTCAGC